>JAPDJB010000023.1 GCA_029259285.1 Candidatus Bathyarchaeota archaeon
CGACGGGCGGCGCCATAAAGGTGATGGGTTACGACGTCATCGAGGAGGCCGATGAGGTTAGGAGGCTCATCAACTATATCCCCGTCAGGTATCTAGCCCGGGAATTAGGCTATGGATTCACCAGGGCGACGACGCTGATGGCCGAGGGGGTTGAGCAGCCATTGAGAGATGTCCTCATCCGCTGTGTCAGCGTCTTCTCCAGCCTAGACCCAGAGGGATACTTGGAAATGGAGGCCTCAACGATCACGGAGGAGTTCGCCGGATCCTATACCAGAACCCTCGAAGCTCTGAGGGTGATAGGCGGCGTCTTCAACACCTTTCAGAGCGCCATAATCTTCATCATCATGACCCTCTCCATGCTGACGGTCTTCATGGCGAATCCCAACGTCATCTACTACGCCTACGCCCTATCAGCCGCGGCGATCCTCGCCATGCTCCTAGGCCTTAAAGCCATCTCGGCGAAGGAGCCTCTCATCCACATCGGCGAGGATCCCCCAAGGCTCTATAAGGCGATGAAGATAAGCCTCATCGCCCTGATTCCGGCTTCACTCATCGCGCTTCCAGCCTATCTCAGATGGGGGCCTCCAGCCCTCCTATTGACCCTTGGCGGAGGCATAATCATCCCAGGCTTCTTCGCCAGGAGGATCGAGGAGGGAGTGAACAAGATCGATGAGCATTACCCAACCTTCCTCAAGGCCCTAGGGGAGAATATGGCCTCCACAGCCAATATGAAACTCTCCCTAACCTACATCCTAGACCTGGAGCTCGGCCCCCTCCGCGACCTAATAGAGAGAGCCCTCAATAGGATAAGATTGGGAATAAGCAATCGTAAGGCCTTGATGATGATGGCCTCCGAGGCGGCCTCCCACTGCGTCTATATAGCCAACAAGGTTTTCCTCGACGCCGTAGGCTATGGTGGAGACCCCCTTAAGGTTGGGAAGGTTCTAGGGAATCACATCATAAAATTCCTAGAGTTTAGGAAGCGGCGGCAGGCCATCGCCAAGAGCTTCGACGGCCTCACCATCATTATGCAGGCCATGATCGTAGCCCTTCTCGACCTCCTGATCTTCCTCTGCGGCTACTTCTCCGGAACCATGACCTCTCTACCCTTCTTCTCCTTTGGAGAGGTTCCAATAGGCTTCATAAAACTTGGAAATCTAGCTGTGGCCCTCTACCTATCGATTTTAAACGCCGTCGCGGGGCGGGAACTCTCCTCAGGCTTTTGGGGAGCCATCATCTGGAGGATGGGCGTCCTCCTAATCCTCAGTGGAGCCGTCTGGATGGGGATGGATCTCCTCATCGGGGGAGTCTTCTCCGAGATGATGCCTGGCTTCGAGGCGTTAATGCCGGCTTAGCCTCCTTCTTCATCACCCTCACGATGATCCTGTCGCCTAGGCGTATGCCCATCTCCCTGGCAACCCTCGCGGGTATCGTGACGATGAGGCTTGAAGCTAGGTATCGAACCTTCGCCTCAAAATCCATGGAGGATGTGGAGGGGCTGGGTTTGGGTGGGATACGCCTTAATAATCTGGCTTCAACCTCGCCGTTCATCTCGATCTCGACTTCGATGACATCTACTTTGATTTAGCGTCACCTGGATGATGGCTGCTCGGGGACAGCGCTTCACCTCTTAGAGAGGGGCTGACCCATGGTGATGAGGGTTATAGTCGTCCTTACGTTCTCCAGCCTCCTTATACGTGTGAGAACTATCTCCCTGATCTTCTCCATCGACTCGGCTTCAACCTCGGCGATGACGTCGTAGATTCCGTAGAGGGCGTAGGCCTCCTTAACGCCTTCGATCTTCATCAGCTCCTTAACCACCTCCTCCTCCTTCGCCAACTCCGTGTTCATCAGCACATACGCCTTCAACCCTTCCTCCCAGCCGATAATTCGCTAAGTAATATCTATTTTTTCCTATTCGAGTTCAGCTCCCCCTTCTGATGCACACCCTCCCCTTAAGGCCCTCGATGGTGTAGAAGATGATCTCTTCGCCTCCCTCGAGTTTGAGATATTCTCTAACCTCCTTTGGAAGGGTCAGTCTGAAATCCTTCCCGATCTTGGCCTTCGCAATTATCATCTCACTCCTCTATTGATTCGGTACTATAAACGGCATTCGGCCTCCATTTGCCCTCCCGCTTCTGCCTCTCAACGACTCTGCGGAGTATGGATATGCACCGCTCCCTTGAGTAGCCCTTCTTTGAGTAGTAGCTCCATATCCGTTGATAGACGTGGAGGCAGAGGGGGCAGCACCATATTCCCCTTCTCAGATCTAGGGCGTATCTCCTCTCAGTCTCAAGGCCGCAGATGTCGCAGATCATCCCCAGGGCCTCAGGGGATCGTCTTAACGGCTTCGATGTCCTCGATCCTCGGCGCCACCTCCCCCCTCAGGGGTCTATAATGGCAGGGGTCTCGACAGAGGATGTAGACCCTCTCCCCCTTAAGCCTGTGATCCAGCTTATTGGCGCAGCTGAAGCATTCACAGGCGGATAAGAAGCCTCTCACCACCCACTTCTCTTCATGTCTCCGAGAAGGGGACATGCGGATCAACTTATCCCTAATACCCTATTATCTTTTCCCCCAACCCATGATCGGAAAACTTCGAATAGGCGGAGACATTAGATCAGGAGATGCATATAGGACTTATAGCCGTAGATGAGGTTGATGAGGAGATTTTAGAGGCTGTTAAAAGGGGGCTGGAGAGGGAGATCCCTGGAGCCACCTGCCACATACTCCCCATGAATATGAGGGCGCCGAGAAGAGGCTACAACCCCTATAGGAGGCAGCATCGATCCGAGGTCTTTCTAGAGCAGTTAAAGACTTTAAGGGATAAAATTGGCGTGGATAGACTCCTAGGGGTTACAAACCTCGACCTCTACGCTCCAGGACTAAACTTCATCTTCGGGGAGGCCGCTCCATGGTGGGGAGTCGCCATAATCTCGACGCATAGGCTAAAACCGGAGTTTTATGGAGAAGGAGAGAATCGGTCTCTATTCCTGGAGCGATGCGTAAAGGAGGCCGTCCACGAGATAGGGCATACCCTCGGCCTCAGACACTGCCCAAATCCAAGCTGCGTAATGCACTTCTCCAATACCATCTGGGACACCGATAGAAAGCGAGAGAGCTTCTGCGAGAATTGTCTCAAGAAGCTGGGATATTACGGGAAAATTCGATAGATCGAATCCCCGAAACCCATAAGACTTACAAAGTTGATGCGGCCGCCGGGATTCGAACCCGGGTCTTCTGCGTGGCAGGCAGACATCTTAACCAGGCTGGACCACGGCCGCCCAATCGATAGAGTGTGTAGGGCTTCTATTAATCTCTTACTTTGGCCTTTGACAGGTGACTCCCATCACCTCTCTATGGTAGCGTAGGTCGGTGAAACCTGCCTCGCTTAGTCTCTTCATCACGCCTCTCCGTAGGTCTATGCGTCGATGCCTGGAGCCTGGTTCACCGGTGTAGTGGAAGAGGCGTCCTCCAGGTCTTAGAACCCTGAGTAGGCTATGGTAGAATTCCCTGCTGTAGAGGTGTCCGGCTAATGCGAATCGCGGCGGGTCGTGGATTACGTAGTCGAATCTGGCCTCGGGGAGGATGGGAACGATGTCGTAGGCGTCGCCTAGTATGAGGCTTAGACGTCTATCTTGGAATAGACCCCTCGACCAGGGGTTGATGAGAGCCATCCTCAACACTATCGGATTCACCTCGATGGAGACCACCAGCTCTGCACCCCTCCTCAAAGCCTCTAGGGCTGTATATCCCAAGCCTGTACAGATGTCTAAGACCCAGCCTTCCCCGAGGCCGAGAGCCTCCAGCTTCATGGCGGCATCCCTATCGGGGGTTACACCCTTAGTTCTATGCATCCGTATCCCGTCGATCTCCAGCGTTGGAGCCCCCTCCGTCGGAACCAGCTTATAGAAGTGCCCATCAGCGTAGGCGGCCATGTAGACGCCTGTCTCGTCGACGATGAAGATGGCCTCCTCCCTCTCGGCGATGCGGCTCAGGATCTCTATGGATATCTCTAATCCGCCTGGGAGTATTGCGGCGTCCTCTCGGAGCTCCACTGTGCTCTGGGAGAGGCCGAGGTCGAGGGATACCCTCCTAGAGCCTCTGAGAATCCGCCTCGCCACCTCCGCTGTCAGGAGGTATCCCAGCCTATCCAGCCTCCCCTAATCCGATCTCTAGGAGTCTCTCAGCGATCCTCTCCGCCGATCGCTCCTCCACGAAGTGGCTGGCCCTCTCCCTCAACTCCTCATACTCTCCCTCTAGGAGGCCTCTAAGCAGGCTCCTCATCTCCTCCAAGCTGCGATACTTCAACACCTCATCCTGGAAGATATGGAAGTAGCTCACATCGGAGCAGAGTAGGGGCGTCAGGGAGCCTAGGCAGAGGTGAGCGGTGCTTGACAGCTTGATCTCCCCTTCCTCCTCCACCTTATGGATGAGAAGCGTGTCGACGGCTGATAGATATCCATAGAGGGCCTCTATGGAGGGCCTATCAAACCTCAAATCTAGAAAGGGATGTTCACCCTGCAACCTTTTAAGCCTCCGATAGAGGTCTATGTCTCCGACTAGGCATAGATATCTCAGCGACGGCCTCTCCCTCCATAGGGGTTTAAGAGCCTTGACGACGGCCTCGGGTTGATGGAGAAGACCAAAGCTGAAGACAACTTCAGCGTCTCCAGGTATATTCAGCCTCTCCCGCTCGACGGCTCTATCCCTCCGCTCGATTGGGTGACAGGGGAAGGGGACTATATGGAGGTGATCCTCAGGGAAGATATCTGAGAATAGGGGGAGATATCTATCATCGAATACCGTTACGGCATCCCACCTCGCCTTATAGAAGTAGGGGTTCTCAGGCCTCCGACATTCATGAAGCACCGCGAGGGTTCTCCCCTCAAAGCGGGGCAGAATCTCTAGAAGCCTCTTCAGAGGCGTCGATGAGGGCTTCTCCACGATGAGGAGATCGAAATCATCCTCGATGAGAGGCTTCGGATCCAGGAATAGGCTGTCCAGTAGATGCTCATCGCGGCATCGATCCCCATATCTCAGGAAGGAATAGTTTCGGATGACATAGGGTTCATCGACCTTGAAGTATCGATGGGTGTCATCATCCTCATATTGGATGGGGGCGAAGACCCTCAGCTCATGGCCTAGGCTTAGTAACGCTCGACCGATAAGCTCGGCGTGGATGGAGACTCCGCAGATGGCGTTCCAGCTGGACATCAAGGCGACCCTGACCATCGCCTACCGCCCTCGGCGACGTCGGCGGCGTGTAGATGCACAGCGGCCCTCCAGGCGTAGATGACAGCTGTTAGGGCTGCATGGATCGTGATCGTCTTCAATGCTATGGCTGGCACGCCTAGGAGGATGGCGATGAGTATATGGATGTTGTAGAGGTTCCGTCTACCGGCGACCCTTCTGAAGACCCTCTCGAAGGGGCCGTAGATGTCTAGGCTGACCCCCATCATCTTCCCGAAGATGTCGTAGCAGTATCGGTAGAAGGCGATGAGTATTATGGCTGTCATGGCATAGGCGATGGGTTCAGGGCTGCCGCTGCTTCGATTGAGGTATAGGGCGAGGGCTGCCAGCCATGAGAACTCGTAGAGGAGGTCGAGGGCGTGCTCCAGTTTACCAACCTTCGTCATCATATCCTTCGCCCGGGCCAGCTTCCCATCCAGGCCGTCTAGGATGCCGACGATGAAGCTGAGCAGCGACCCTGGAAGGAGATAGCCGAGGTAGTAGAGGGCCGTCACCACGTAGGCGACGGCGTTGGTCAGCAGCGTCAACTGATTCGGGGTGATCGACGTATCGACGAGTCTCAACACTATCCAGTTCTCTATTGGTCTGTGGACATAGGCGGCTAGGAGATCTGAAGGCCCCTTCGCCTTCTCCAGCCGCTTCTCAATCTCAGCCCTCTCCATTCCTCAACACCTTCCTAGCCCATGAGAAGTCATCCCAGGTGTCGATGTCCAGCCAGAAGCATCCTGAGACGTCGCAGGCCTTCAAGGCTTTGAAGCCCGTCAGCCTCCGCATCCAATCTGAGAGAGTAGGCGGAACATAGCCCCTCGGCAGAACCTCGAAGACTTCTTGGGTGAGGTGGAAGACGCCGGTGTCCACGCCATTCCAGAGCTCCAGGCTCTTCCCGATCTTTCTTATGTAGCCCAATCCGTCAACCAGCACCTTCGTCGCCTCCTCGACATCTCTGAGGTATCTAGGCGACGCGTCGACGCAGAGGAGGGGCTTACCCCTGAAGACTCTCACAGCGGCCTCGACGAGTTTCCCCTCTATGATGTGATCAGACATCGATAGGAGGAAATGCCTCTCACCCTCTAGCGCTTCACGGGCTGCAAGCAGCGATGAGGCATTTCCCAGCCTATAGTCTGGATTATGGACGAAGGTTATCTCAGCCTCGATGTCCATGGCCTCCAAGCCCTTTCTTAGATGGTCGCCGAGGTATCCGGTGACGATGATGAAGCTGTCAACTCCAGCCTCCATGAAGGCCTCCAGGACATAGCCTATGAGGGGTCTGCCGTTGAGTCTCAGCAGTGGCTTAGGCGTCCAATCCGTCAAGGGGGAGAGCCTCTCCCCCCTCCCAGCGGCGAGAATAACCGCCCTCATCCACCACACCCCCAAAGCTGAGAAGCCGCCCAAGCGGCTGAAAGAGGCCACCAGGCCCAGGAGAGTAAGGAGGAGGCTAACTGTAAGCCTTCTATTATAAATAATACTAATCAATATTATCCGCCATATTATTTTAACCTTACTCAACGCCCTAGATGGATGGGCCAGGGAGGAGGACTCCTATCCGATTATGACCTTCGATGAGGCCCAGCTCCTAAGGAACATGATGGGAGGAAAGGGGCGCATAGACTTTAGAAGCCTACTGGCCTACGCCTACGACAACCTATCAAATCTCATATTCATCCTGACGGTGGGAGCTATAGGGAGGAGATCACCCTGGAGGGATTCGACGAGGAGACGTCCATAGACTTCCTCAGGGCGGGATTTCGGGAGCAGAGCATCGAGACGGATGAGGGAGAGCTGAGAAAAGCCGTTGAGAGGCTTAACGGCCTCATGGGATGGCTCACATACTATGGATACAGGGCCAGCAGAGAGGGGAGACTAGACGGAGAAATCCTAGATGCGGTCATAGAGGAGGCAAAGATGATGGCATCTAAGGAGCTTGAGAGAGTTGTTCAGAGGTCTAGGAACTATAGATTGATATTGAAGGCAATCGGAGAGGGAGCATCAAGATGGATAGATATCAAGAGGAGGGTGGAGGCATGGAGTGGAAGGCCGATACAAAATCCAAGCATCACAAGCTCAAAAACCTGATGAAGTTAGGGATAATACGGAAATTTGAGAGAAACTATAGAATAGAGGATTCAATAATCAGGGAGATTGTGAAGGAGTATTAGAAAAAGGAGAGGCGGCTAGATGCGGGAGATGCGGGGGGTGGGATTCGAACCCACGCAGGCCTGAGCCAGCAGGTCCTAAGCCTGCCCCCTTTGGCCACTCGGGAACCCCCGCCCGAGGGATCAGTGTTGTAGGGCCTCGATATGTTTCTTATACTCCTCCGCTGTCATCAGCTCCTTCAGATCCGCATCGAGGTTCTTGGGTTTCATCTTGGCTATCCAGCCATCGCCGTAGGGATCCTCGTTTAATAGCTCTGGGCTGTCGAGGAGAGCCTCATTCACCTCAACTATTGTTCCGGAGATCGGTGAATATACATCGCTCACAGCCTTGACAGACTCCACCGTGCCTATCGTATCCATCCGCTCGACATCCCTCCCAACCTCCGGCAGCTCGACGTAGACGATCTCGTGGAGCTGCTTCTGGGCGTAGTCCGTGATCCCCATGAGGGCGTTGCCGTCGTCTAGAACCTTCAGCCACTCATGCTCCTCGGTGTAGTAGAGGCCCTCGGGAACCTCATACTCCTCGCTCACCCCTCAACCCTCCTCCAACCATATTTAGTTTCATCATAGAAGGGATGGAATTTAACTATCTTTCCCCTCGCCAGGCGGCCCCTGATATTTATCCTCACAGGTGTCCCCAGCTTACGGTATTCCCTCGGGACATAGCCCATGGCTATGCCGACGTTGAGCGTTGGGCTGTATCCACCGCTGGTGACTACGCCGATCTTCTCCTCGCCCTCTCCATCCCATATCTCGTAACCCTTTCTGGGGATACCTCTCTCCTCCATCTTGATGCCGACCCTGAAGCGTTTAACCCCCTCCTCCCTTATGCGCAGTAGGGCCTCTCTGCCTATGAAGTCGCTGGGCTTCTTGAACTTCACAACCCATCTGAGCCTAGCCTCCAGGGGATTGATATCCTCATCGATGTCGTTGCCGTAGAGGCAGAGACCCGCCTCCAATCTGAGGCTATCCCTGGCGCCCAGGCCGCAGGGCTTTATCCCAAACTCCTCCCCAGCCTCGAGGAGGCTATCCCACACCTTGAGGGCCTTCTCAGGCCTCTCAGGGGTTGCGTCAAAGATGAAGACCTCAAAGCCATCCTCACCGGTGTAGCCGGTTCTCGCGGCCATGGCCTCAACACCGCTGAGCTCCAGCTCCACGATTTGGAAGCGCTCAACGTCGCTGAGGGGGCTTGAGCTTATCTTCTCCAAAGTCCTCAGAGCCTTGGGGCCCTGAACAGCTATCATGGCGATCTCATCGGAGACATCTTTGAGCTCGACGTCGAAGCCATCTGAGTGCCTCTTGAACCAGTTGAAGTCCTTCTCCCTGTTCGATGCGTTATAGACGACGAAGAAGTGGTCAGGCGTCAATTTATATATGATGAGGTCGTCGACGATTCCTCCCCTCTCGTTGCACATGACGGTGTATAGGCCCCTCCCAGGCTCCAGGGCGGAGATGTCGTTGGTGACCATGTAGTTTAGGAATCTCTCGGCGTCTAGTCCCTCAGCTCGCATTCTACCCATGTGGCTTGTGTCGAAGATGCCGACGGCATTTCTGACGGCGTTGTGCTCTGGGATGATGCCCTCAAACCAGACGGGCATCTCGAAGCCTGCGAACTCTATGAGGCGGCCATGCTCCTTATGATACTTGTAGAGTTGAGTCCTCCTCAGCTCCATCCCATCACCACCCTGATCGATGTTTTTAGGAGATAAAATAGTTCTCACCCCCTGTAGGGGGTGATCTTCACCCTATCTGGGGAGAAGGATAGCTCCTTGCCGCACTTCGGGCATCTCCCATTATACTTTCGGACTATATCCTGGGGGGGTTTGAGGACATCACCCTTGTAGAGGACGTAGCCGCATCGAGAGCAGACGATCTCCTGGGGCATGGAGATCCCCGAAGGATACCTCGATGGGAGATTAAAGCTTATCTCATCTAAGGGGAGAAGGGTAATGGGATGAGGAGGCTTAGGAGGAGAACTCCAAGATTTAGATATAAGGGCCTTAGAATCCCACCTCTAGCTTTGGCTATAGTCATCGCCCTCTTCACATCCTTCATCCTCGGCGGAGGCATATACGACATCGTCGACAATCCCCCCTCCATCATCCCTGGGCCAGGGGGATGGATCGCCATACATCCCTACATGAGTGAGCAGACCCTAAATGAGAGTCTTCTAGCGATGCTCTTCTACCTCCTCTCCTTCCTAGGCCTCTACCTCGGCTATCAGGCCAGCAGGGTATCCTATGACCGCCGTAGGGCAGCCACCTACCTCCTCCTAGGCATAGGACTAATCCTCCTATCCATCTCAGGCCTCTACTACCTCTACTTCCTCAAGCGCAGCCTCCTTTAAGCCGCCTCAATCGAATTGGAGTTCTAAGAGGGGAAAACGTTTAGAGAGCTGAGTCGAGAGGGTTTAGGGGTGAAGAGGTGACGGAGAAGAAGAGGGTTGGCTTCATAGGGCTTGGCCTCATGGGGAGCAGGATGGCGAGGAACATCCTAAAGGCGGGATTCCCCCTCACCGTCTGGAATAGGACGAGGGAGAGGATGAGGCCTCTCCTAGAGGCTGGAGCCGAGGGGGCTGACTCCCCAAGGGAGGTGGCTGAGCGGAGCGATGTCGTCATAGACATCGTAACCGACTCCCCAGATGTGGAGGAAGTTCTCCTCGGGCCGGAGGGGGTTATCCACGGCGCCAGGCCTGGACTCATAGTCATCGACATGAGTACCATCTCCCCAATAGTCACAAGGCGAATAGCTGAGAAGCTGGCTGAGAAGGGGATTAGGATGCTGGACGCCCCCGTCAGCGGAGGCATCATAGGAGCCGAGAAGGGGACGCTCAGCATCATGGTCGGCGGCGACTACGAGACCTTCAAGGAGTGCCTCCCCATCTTCGAGGCGATGGGGAAGACGATCACATACTGCGGAGGCCATGGAATGGGTCAGATGGTGAAAGCCGTCAACCAGATACTGGTCTCGGTGACGATGCTCGCCGTCGCTGAGGCCCTCATGTTCGCCTCAAAGGCCGGCCTAGACCTGGAGACGACGCTGAAGGCCGTCTCAGGCGGGGCAGCCGGAAGCTGGCAGCTAACAAACAACGGGGCGAGACTGCTGAGAGGCGACCTGGAGCCAGGCTTCAAGGTTGAACATCTATTGAAGGATCTCAGGATCATCATGGAGGTGGCCAGGGAGATCAACATGCCCCTCCCGGGGACGGCCTTGGCTTATCAGTTATATAGAAGCCTGATGGCTGAGGGTTTAGGGGAGAAGGGAACCCAGGCGGTGATAAGGGTGTATGAGAAGCTCGCTGGAGCTCCCCTCCTGAGAGGTGATTGATATGGGCATGCGTGAGAGGTTTAGGGGTAGAGACTTCCTGACGCTGATGGACTATACGCCCCAGGAGATCGAATATATCCTCGACGTCTCAGCCGAGCTTAAGAGGATGTGGATGCGCAGAGAACCCCATGAATACCTCAGTGGCAGAACGATAGCGATGATCTTCGAGAAGCATAGCACCAGAACCCGCTTCAGCTTCCAAGCGGCCATAGCCCACCTTGGGGCGCAGAGCTTCTACGCAGTTCCACAGCAGATGCAGCTCGCGAGGGGAGAACCCATCAAGGATACGGCGAGGGTTATAGACAGATACTGCGACGCCCTCGTCATCAGAACCTACGGCCAGGAGATCGTCGAGGAGTATGCCAAATACATGGTGCACCCCGTCATAAACGCCCTCACAGACCTGACACATCCATGCCAGGGCCTCGCCGACATGCTGACCATAAGGGAGCATAAGGGGAGGATAAGGGGGCTGAAACTGGCCTATGTCGGAGACCCCTGGAACGTCTGCCAGACGCTGATGGTCTGCGGAAGCCTGTTGGGTATGGATGTCTACGTCGCCATACCGGAGGGCTATCAGCCTGCTAAGGTCATCCTCGACTTCTGCGAGGAACATGCCCCGGAGAGCGGCGCCCAGATCGTCGTAACCCACGACCTGGAGGAGGCGTTGAGGGATGCTGACATAGTCTATGCGAACACCTTCCACAGCATGGGGCAGCCTGATATAGAGAAGCGTAAACGGGACTTCGCCCCCTATCAGATAAACGCCGAGACGATCAAGTTGGCGAAGCCGGACGCCATCTTCATGCACTGCCTCCCGGCTTACCGGGGGGAGGAGGTGACCGACGATGTCATAGAGGGGCCTCAGAGCGTCGTCTTCGACGAGGCTGAGAATAGGATGCATACGGAGAAGGCTGTCCTCGCCCTCGTCGTCCCCTGATTTTTGCCCTCAGATTAACTCAAATTTTTGTAGCTACATTTTTAAGAGTATATTCCGAGTCCTATGGGATGAGGCGGACGGCTGAGCTGGCTGCGACGGCGATCTTCAGCGCCATGGCCGTCGCCCTAACCCTGGCGAAGCTGACGGTTCCATACCCCCTCCTCCCATATCTCAAGTTCGACCTATCGGAGGTTCCGGTGACCATCGCCCTCCTCCTGATGGGCCCCCTATCTGGCTTGTCGGCCTCCGTCATCTACTGGCTGATCCTCACCCTCAGGGCTGGAGATGTCCTTGGACCTGCGATGAAGTTCGCCGCCGTCGCCTCCATGATGTTGGGCTTCACCCTCGGCGCCCTCCTCTCCCGTAGGGCCGGAGGGGGCTTTAAGCTCTCCATGGTTGTCGGCCTCCTCCTCGGGGCCTTGACAAGGGTTTTGGTGATGTCCCTACTCAACTTCGTCATCCTCACCGTCGTCGCACCATATTACCTTGAGTTCGCCAAGCCCCTCTTGGCGTCCATCGGCCTTAGGGTGAGCGGAGACCTCGCAGCCCTCCTATGGGTTTTGGTGTTGACGGCCATCTACAACCTCCTCCACACCCTGTTGGCCGTGCTTCCAGCCTACCTCATCTCCGAGGCGGCGCTGAGGAGGACTCCTGGATTGCTGGGTGGGAGATGGCTGTGGGAGAAATTATAGATTAAAGTTATATATTAGACAAAACTATAATATCTGATGAGGCGGCTCATCGAGATAGCCCTCTGCGGAGTCATGGCAGCCCTCGTCTGCGTAGCGACGCTGCTCATACAGATTCCAACGCCGCCGACGAGGGGCTACATAAACGTTGGAGACGCCATGATAATGGTCTCAGCCCTCACCTTCGGCCCAATAGTCGGCGGCTTCGCCGGCGGCGTAGGCTCAGCATTGGCAGACATACTCGGAGGATACGCCCACTGGGCACCCTTCACGCTTATAATAAAGGGGGTTGAGGGCATCATAGCTGGACTCATAGCCCGTAAATGGGGTTCGAGGAGCTCCATACTGCTCGCATGGATCATCGGATGTGGAGAGATGGTTCTAGGCTACTTCACCGTTGAGGCCCTCCTATACGGCGTCGGCCCAGCCCTCGTCGAGGTTCCAGGGAACACCTTCCAGATGATCGTGGGAGGGGTCGTCGGCATACCGATCTCGATTGCCATCAATAGGCGTATGCGGCTGGATTAGCCTCACAGCAAAGGGGTTATCTACATAGCGGGGTTAGATGAGGGGAGGAACTATGGAGGCGCCGAGGATCATCACACCTCCCCCAGGCCCAAAGTCGAGGGAGCTCCTCGAAAGACGAAACCGCTATGTGCCTCCAGGCGTCTATCTCGTGCTGCCCATCGCCGTGGAGAGGGCTGAGGGAGCCGTCATCAGAGACCTCGACGGGAACACCTACATAGACTTCACCTCAGGCATAGGGGTCATGAACCTCGGCCACTGTAGAGCTGAGATCGTCGACGTCATCTGCCAGCAGGCGAGGAGGCTGATCCACAGCTGCATCCACGTCGCAAACTATGAACCCTACATAGAGCTGGCGAGGAGATTGACGGAGATCACCCCAGGAGACTTTGAGAAGAGGGCTCTGCTGCTGAACAGCGGCGCCGAGGCCGTTGAGAACGCCGTTAAGATCGTCCGACAACGCACTGGTCGACCTGGCATCATAAGCTTCGAGAACAGCTTCCATGGACGCACCTACATGGCGATGACGCTGACGGGTAAGTGGGATCCCTATAAGGTGGGCTTCGCCCCCTTCGTCCCAGGCGTCTACATGGCGCCCTACGCCTACTGCTATCGATGCCCCCTCCACCTTGAATACCCCGACTGTGGACTAGCCTGCGTGGAATACATAGAGAAGAAGATGCTCAAGACGAGGGTGAACCCGAAGGAAGTAGGAGCCATCATCGCGGAGCCGGTTCAGGGTGAGGGCGGCTTCGTGGCTCCGCCCTTGGACTACTTCAAGGAGCTGAGGAGACTCTGTGATGAGCATGGCTTCAAACTCATCATCGACGAGATCCAGACCGGCTTCGGCAGAACAGGTAGGCTCTGGGCCATAGAGCACTATGGCGTGGAACCCGATGTGATGGCGATTGCCAAGGCCCTTGCCTCGGGGCTGCCCCTCAGCGCCGTCGTCGGAAGCGAGGAGTTGATGGGCGGCGTCTATCCAGGCTCCCTGGGCGGAACCTATGGAGGCAACCCCATCGCCTGCTCCGTCGCCTTGAAGGTCATAGAGATCATGCAACGTGAACACATCCCAGAGAGGGCGGCCAAGCTGGGAGTGGAGCTGAGGAGACGCCTGGAGGAGCTCCAGGAGAGGCATGAGATCATCGGCGATGTCAGGGGTTTAGGCCCAATGCTCGCCATAGAATTAGTTAAGGATCGAAAGACTAAGGAGCCATACGGTGAGGCTGCCTCGAAGGTCATCAAGGAGGCCCTATCCAGGGGGCTACTCCTCCTAAAGGCAGGCCTATATGGGAACTGCATAAGGCTGCATCCACCGCTGACGATAGAGGAGGAGCTCCTGGATAGGGGGATGAACATCCTCGACGAGGCCCTGAAAAGCCTCTAACAAACTTTTTCCCCTTTCTAACCTCGCCAAACCCGGAAGATCAGCCAGAGGGGGATGTCACCTATCAGCAGGGAGATGAATAGGCCGATGGTTATGAGGAGCAGAAAGGGTAGAGTTGAGGAGACCCAGACCTCCCCGAGTCCGGCGGCCCTCAACTCCTCAAAGA
>JAPDJB010000073.1 GCA_029259285.1 Candidatus Bathyarchaeota archaeon
CCACAACTTCTGAACAGAAAACCCCTTCGTCTCTAGAACATGATGCATTTCCCAAATAATCGACCTCCTTCTTCCACAGTAAGTTTTACATATACCTTCTCTCTACCCACATAATTCAAATCATTCTTAACATATATTATTTGTATGAAAGGCCTATTATTCTTATTTAAATCTTCCGGTCAAGGCTGATAGGTCACTCTATTTCTACTAGTGACCTTTTTTAGTGCGGGGGGTGGGATTCGAACCCACGCAGGCCTGAGCCAGCAGGTCCTGAGCCTGCCCCCTTTGGCCACTCGGGAACCCCCGCCCCATAGATTTGAAAGGGGGTTGAGGGGTAAATTAAGTCTTCTCATCTTCGCTCAGCCTATACATTTCTTGTCCACCTATAAGAGGCCTAGACCTGTCAGGAGGGATAGGAGGCCTGAGGCCATGACTAGGAGGAGGGTGAACCTCCTGAAGGGTTCCTCAGCCACCCTGCGGGATAGCCTGGCTCCAACTACGGCTCCGAGGGCCATGGAGGGTATGAGAAAGGTGATCCACCTCATGGTTTGGATGTTTATCAAGCCGTTGAGGATGTAGGTTGGGATGGCTGCCACGCCGAGGATGGTGAAGTATGCGATGAGGCTAGCCCTGAGAACCCTCTTCTCCACGCCCCTATGAGTTAGGAATAGGATGACGGGTGGCCCACTCATCGTCGTGCTGCCACCTAAGATGCCGCTTAGGAGGCCCACAGGGATGGCCATCCACCCCCTTGAGCCACCTAAACCCTCGACGCCTAATAGTAGGAGAAGTGAGAAGAGGATGACTAGGAGGCCCACCAACACCCTTAGGGTATCCCCCTCAACAACTCTAAGCAGATAGGCCCCTATAGGTATGCCTATAAGACCCGATGCGGCGAGGGGGATCATCATCCTCACGTCGATCCACCTCCACACATCTGGGAGTAGAAGTAGGGTTATGAGGGAGCCGTGGGTGACGACTATAGGCATAGCGAGCCTAGGCTCCATGAGAGCGGAGAGAAGGGGGGCGGAGACGAGGGCGAAGCCAAATCCAGTCAAACCCTGAACGACTCCAGCGGCGAAGACTACCAGAAGGGGGAGAAGCCACATCATGGGAACCCCTAATTAGCCTCCCCTTTTTAATGTTAAGATATGCCCATCAGGGTTAGGGTGAGATACTTCGCAGGCCTCCGTCGACTGATAGGCCTTGGAGAGGAGGCCTACACGGTGGATGATGGAACGGAGTTGGGAAGCCTACTGATGGAGATCATACCGGAGAGGCATGGGGAGATCGGGGAGCTATGGATAAAGAGGCTCTTCGAGATGGGAGCCGATGGTGATCCGACGCCGCGTAGAGGCTATATGATCCTAGTTAATGGACGCCACTACAACGAGTATGAGAAGGGGTTAAATCGCATATTGAGGGATGGAGACGTCATCTCCATCCTGGAGACGGTGGGTGGCGGATGATGCTATCGGAGAAGGAGCTGGAGAGATATGACCGGCAAATAATGATTCCAGGCATAGGCGTAGAGGGTCAGGAGAGATTGAAGTCCACCACGGTGGCAGTCGTCGGCGTAGGCGGATTGGGGTGCCCCGCCTCCCTCTACCTAGCAGCCGCAGGCTTCGGCAGGATCATCCTAATCGACGAGGGACGCTTCGAACTCAGCAACCTGAACAGGCAGATACACGGCTGGCAGAGGGATATCGGCAGATTAAAGGCGGAGGCGGCTAAGGAGAAGTTGACGGCCCTCAACCCCGACGTGGAGGTGGAGACACAGACCATAAAGCTGACGGAGGAGAACGTCGATGAGGCCCTGGGAGAGGCCGACATAGTCGTCGACGGCCTAGACAACTGGAGAGCCAGATTCCTCGTAAACGAACACTGCGTCCAACATCGTAAACCCTTCATCCACGCAGGGGTCAGAGGCCTCTATGGGCAGATGACCACCATAAAGCCAGGTGAAGGCCCCTGCCTAAGATGCATACTCCCCCAGAATCCACCTGAAGCTGAGCGCTTCCCAGTTCTAGGGGCCACCCCAGCCCTCTTCGCAGCGCTTCAAGTCATCGAAGCCGTGAAACTGGTCACAGGCCTAGGCAAACCCCTCGTCGGGAGACTCCTCCTCATCAACGGCGAAGAGATGCGCTTCGAGATCATAGAGGTGAAACGTAACCCAAACTGTCCAATCTGCAAAGGTATTTGAAGAGGGATTGAATGAAATCACGAAAAACTTATATAGAGTCTTCAAAATTTTCCTATAGAATCTCTGGAGCTGGGATAAGTGCCTCTCTTTGGTCCCTCTCCTAAGAAGATTTTTAGGAAGGCAATTGAGAAATATGAAACTGGTGATTATGAAGGTGCAAGTAAATTATTTAAAGAATATCTGAAAAAGAAAGCGGAGGATCATGTGGCATGGTATCTACTTGCCGCATGTAACCTGGCTTTAGATAAATATGATGTGGCTTTATATTCAATAGATAAAGCCATTGACTTAAATCCGGAAGATGCAGACTATTGGTTTGTGAAGGCACATCTATTCATGGTCATGAAAAATTATGAGATCGCATTACCCCTTTACGTGAAGGCATTATCACTTGATCCAAATAACGGTAATATAGTGAAGGATATCGGTCTATGTCTATGTCTATTAAAGAGATATGAAGATGCCATTCCCTACCTTAGAAGGGGGTTAATGATGACGGGGGATGAGGATCTAAGGGAGCTTTTGGAGATATGTGAGGAGAAGAAGGGGACTAAAGAAGACGTGTCAACGGGCTCGATTCCACAGGAGGAGGGATGATGGAGTTAGGAGATCTTTTCTATGGTCTCTTGGCCATCGTGCTCGGCCTCGGCTTCTACCTGAATCTCCTCCCCCTACCCTACGACCTCCCTGAAACCTTCCACTCATATGTTGGAATACTCTTCGCATTATTAGGGCTGCTATACATAGGAGCGAAAATCACCTCCGGAAAGAAGAGGCGGACTCAGCTTTGAGACTCAGATAAATGTCTCCACAATGGAGAAGGTGAAACCCCTACGAGGAGAAGCGGAATTTCAATGCTCATCGGTTTACCCATTATCATATTCCATTTATGCCATCATCTGATTAGGGGTTAGCCTCACCCTCGACCTTCCTAAATTCAACCTCCTATAACATGAAGTGGAGTTTGGGGATTAAATCACGTAATTCATCGAGGGCTCCAGACCCTTCCTCAGCGGCGATGATCCAAAGATGATAGAGTCTGGAGGATGGCCTCTAAGAGATCCTGGCTAAGGTTATCCCACATTTCCCCTCATCGTCGCCGTATAAGTGGCTGCCACTTATACCAATTCTCCCACTTGATTATGCGACCTCGTTTCAGCATCTATCTCAGCCCATCCCCGTGTTTCAAACCCTCTGCCCCGTGCTCCGGGCGGGATTTGAACCCGCGATCAACGGCTCGAAAGGCCGTTATGTTTGTCCAGGCTACACCACCGGAGCCTATATGAATTGGGTTTAGGGGCGATTTATAACCTCTTTGTCTAATCGGCCTTGAAGCCTATTGTGAGGCCGAGGATGAAGCCGAGGATGAAGGGGATGCTGCTGATGAGGGGTAGATAGGACTTGAAGCTCTCCAAGGCCTCGGACGGCGGTGTTGGGAAGAGCTCCTCCAGCAGTCTAAGCCACTCTACGTCGGGCTTTATGCCTATCAACCTTAGGATTGGGAGGGTGTTGAGGATGAAGACTCCGATGGCGACGATGGCAGCGACGATCCTCCCAAGCCTCCTAAGCAGGAAGCCGGTTAGGAATCCTCCGATGAGGCCGAGGATCAACGGATAGAGGGCGACAAACAGGAGCTCCCCAATCAACCCATAGGGGGTAACCGCCTCATCCTATAATGATTTCGAGAACCTTTTATATTCCAGCCCCATTCGAGATATTTTGGGGCCCGTAGCTCAGCTTGGTAGAGCGACAGGCTCATAACCTGTCGGTCGGGAGTTCGAATCTCCCCGGGCCCAGGGCTTAAGCTCTTTAATCTTCACCCTTGGATGCCGTCAACTATTTCAGCCTTAAAGGGGGTTAGGCTCCGAGATAGTCTACGACTCGCCCCTCCTCCGTCAACCTGTATAGGGTTCTTTCTCCCTCCTCGATCTTCTCGACGCAGAATCCCTGCTCCAGGACGGCGAGATGCCACTTGAGGGTCTGCTCATCTAAACCAGTCTTAGCCCTCAACTCCTCGAGGGTGGCATCCCCCTCCCTCAGGGCCTCGAGGATGCGCCTCCTCAGGGGGTGGTTTACGGCTTTTAGGTAGAGGGCGTGTCGACGACGTGTCTCCGCAACGCTTTCAGCTATCGTCCTATCCCTCTTCATATCAGAGGCTGTTGACCCCTCGACACCATAAAGCTTTATCGAGTGGGGGCCTCAACCTCTGAGGATTGAGATGAGCGGGAAGGCTGAGGAGGCCGAGAAGGCTGAGGAGGAGAATGTGGTATCCAAGGGGGACTTCATCCTCGTTGAGTTGACGGGGAGAGTTGAGGAGACGGGTGAGGTCTTCGAGACCACCGATGAGGAGACGGCTAAGAGCAGCGGAATCTACGATGAGAGGGAGGTCTATGGGCCTAGGCTGATAGTCGTCGGAGAGGGATGGGTTCTCAGGGGGCTGGATAAGAGGCTTGAAGGATTGAAGATAGGTGAGGAGACCGAGATCGAGATACCGTCGGAGGAGGCCTTCGGAGAGCGTGATCCAAGAAACATCCGAATGGTTCCCTATAGGGTGCTGAGATCGAAGGGAATCACACCTAGGATGGGTGAACGAATAGAGGTGGATGGGCGGACAGCCGTGGTGAGAAGCATAGGGGCTGGGCGAGTGCAACTCGACTTCAACCACCCCCTCGCAGGGAGGAGGATCATCTACAAGGTGAAGGTTCTAAGGCGTCTTGAGGGGGATGAGGAGCGTATAAGGGCGCTCCTCGGAAGGAGATTCCCAGGCGTAGACCCAGAGAGCTTCGGATTGAAGCTGTTGAAGAGGAGGGTGAGGATCACCATGCCCGAGGAGGTCTTCTTCGCCGAGAACATACAGCTGGCGAAGAGGGCCGTCGCCCTCGACATACAGAGATTCCTCCCAGATGTTGAGGCCGTCGAGTTCATAGAGGTCGTTAAGCGGAGATGAGGGTTGAGGTTGCGGTAATAGGCGGAGGGCCAGCCGGCCTCCACGCAGCATACGAGGCGACGAGTAGGGGGGCCTCAACAGCCCTCTATGAGGAGCATCCAGGTATAGGGGAGCCACCCCACTGCGCAGGCCTAATCAGCATCCAAGGCCTGAAGAGGCTGAATGTAGAGGCTGGAGACTACATCATAAACGAGGTTAGGGGATGCAGACTCATCTCCCCAAGCGGCGTAGCCCTCGAGGCGTGGAGCTCCAAACCTAAGGCCTACGTCGTCGACAGGCCGAGATTCGATAGGCTCCTCGCTGAGAAGGCCCTGAGCGTAGGCGTCTCCATCGAGGCGTCGAGGAGGGCGACTCGGTGGCTGTGGAATGAGAAGCAGATCATCGGCTTCGTGGGCGAGGGGTTTAGAGTTGAGGCGTTGGTCTCCATAGACGCCGAGGGGGCTGGAGCCTCCCTATCGACGCAGGCTGGATTGGAGCGTCCAGGGGGCCTCCTCGGAGGGATAAACGTAGATGTGGAGGGGGTTGAGGTTGAGGACGGCCTCGTGGAGCTCTGGTTCGACAGCCAGCTTGCTCCAGGCCTCTTCGCCTGGGTCATACCCCTCGATGAGCGTAGGGCCCGATGCGGCTTAGCCACCTCAAGAGGCGAACCCTATGAGAGGCTTCGGAGATTCCTCCAAAAACGCTTCAACGGGGAGCCGCAGCACTCAAAGCCCTGGAGGGGCATCGTCGTCACGGGAGGCCCCATATCGAGGACATACCTCGACGGCCTCATGGTCGTCGGAGACGCCGCTGGGCAGACGAAGCCCACAACGGGTGGAGGCGTCATCCTCGGAGGACTATGCGCCAGGGAGGCGGGTAGGGTGGCGGCTGAGGCCGTAAGCCACGGCGACTCCTCCTCCCGCTTCCTAAGCCGCTACGAATTGGCTTGGAAGTCTATGCTCGGCGGCGAGTATTCATCGATGTCCATGGCGAGGAGATTGATGAATAGACTGCGAGACAGAGACCTCGACGAGCTCTTCACCGCCGTGAGGGAGGCTGGACTCGAAGACCTATTGACGAGGCTCGTCGAGGAAGGCGACATGGATATGCAGAGAGCCGTCATCCATAGGGCCCTGAGAGATAAACGGCTTCTCACCCTGGCGATGAGGATTTTAGGTCGGGTGGCCCTCTCAGAGCTGAGAGGCCTACTCAGCCTCTAATCATGGATAAAAGTGGAGGCTATGCTGACACTATCAGCTGCCAATCCGTCCCCCTTCTACATGAGGCGCATGGTGGGAAGACGTCGTCTCTGGCTATGGGGATGATCTGACTCCAACACTTTGTGCAGATGAAGAGGCCTGACATGGGGCTCTTAGTCCCAGTCTTAAATCTCCTACCAGCCTCCCCTGCGAGGGCAACCATCATCCAGGTCGTCGATCCACAGTCTACGCATGGCGGGAACCTCTCACCCTTGGAGAGGGGGATTATCTCACCGCATCCGACGCAGAGGAAGAGCCCTGACTCGGGATTTGTGTCGCCGGTCTTGAATCTGCTGAACACCGGCATATCATTTAGAGTTTCCTAATACTTCTATATAAGTATCCGCTGGGATATAACCTCCATATTTAAATATGGGGTTTGCCGCCCATAGTGGCTGATATGCCCTACTGTATCTCCTGTGGTAAGCGCATCTCACCCGATGAGAGGTCTGTGAAGTTTCCCTGCCCCAACTGCGGTGAGGTGACTATCTGGCGCTGTGAGAAGTGCCGCCTCTTCGGCAGGGAGTATCACTGCCCTAAATGCGGCTTCACTGGCCCCTAAATCTCCTTCCGCATCCAATTACCAGTGGGATCGATGAGGCTGCTGTTAGGGTGGCTGAGACGTAGGTGAGGTTTCTCCCTGGATGATGTCTCTCTGGGGAGAGTTTTAGGAGGATTGCATCCCAGTATTTCGAGTTTTTGGGCGTTGTGTAGCCGACGAGGATATAGCCCCCATCCCTCGTCCCCTCTATGCACCACCCCCTATCCCTTCCAGCTCCCCCATAGGTCTGATTCCATAGGGGGTCTCCATCCCCATCGGTCTCTACAACCCATATATCCCAGTCCCCCTCCCCATAGGATGTTGTTCCGCCGATTATGATGTATCCCCCAGCCTTGGTCTCCCTCACCAGCCATCCTATGTCACTTCCAGCCCCTCCATAGGTTCTATTCCATAGTATGCCCCCATCCCCATCGAGTTTTACGAGCCAGAAGTCGTATCCTCCAGCTCCATGGGAGCCGGTCGCCCCAGCGGCTATGTAGCCATCCTCCGTCTCCTCTATGGAGAAGAGCCAGTCGTCTCCGTCTCCGCCATATATCACATCCCACTCCACTTCGCCGAGTTCATCGGTCTTTATGATCCAGGCGTCGGCGAGTCTATCGATGGAGATCGTCGTGTATCCAGCCACTATGAAGCCTCCATCCCCCGTCTCGGAGACATGCCAGGCTCCATCCTCGTAGGGTCCGCCGTAGGTCTTACACCATAGAACCCTGCCGAGGGGGTCAACCCTCAATAGGAGGGCGTCCCAGTATCCGCCGCCTATGATCCTCGTCTTCCTCGTGCATCCGGCGACGATGTAGCCTCCATCCCTAAGCTCCCTGACGCAGTATCCTATATCCCAGTCGGGCCATCCATAGACGAGGCTCCACTCCTCATCTCCCCTCGAGTTGAGCTTGATGAGCCAGATGTCGTAGTGGCCTGAACCCCAGGATGAGGTCTCGCCGGCGAGGATGTATCCTCCATCCCTCGTCTCCTCCAGAGACCAGCCTACATCCCACTTAACGCCGCCATAAGTCCTATTCCACTCGACATCTCCCCTCTCATCGGTCTTTATCAGCCAGGCGTCATACTCCCCCTCGCCATAGCTTGAGGTTGTGCCGATGATTATGTATCCTCCATCCCTCGTCTGCCTGACAGCCCAGCCCACATCACCCCTCACCCCTCCATAGGTCTTAATCCACTCAACCCTCGGGGGCGACCTCGAAGCGTTGAGAGGAGTGAGGGAGAAGGCTAATAGGCTGAGGGAGATCAGGAGGGGTAGGAGGGGGAGGACTCCCAGAATCTTAGCCGACAACCTCGATCATGGGAGGTCTCCGCCGGATATTAGTCATCCGCTATCTGAAGAGCCTGAGATGACCCGTCACCCTATCCATCCTCTCCGAAAGGTCGGGTCCAAGGCCCAGGGCCGTTATGGTTCCAGGGGGCACCTCTGTGAGGCCTCGATCCCTGATGATTACGTTGACTATGCCCAGCTCCTCAGCCCTCTCAGCCAGCTCCATAAGCTCCTCGAGGGATTCGACTCTCAGCACCACCTTCTTAGCCCCCTCATCCCTCCATCTACGCCAGATTCTGGGCTTCCTCCTCTTCGCCTCCTCGGAGGCCTCGACGGCTGCGTGGCAGGCCTGGCTTATGAGTTTGCCTACGCTCATCCCCAGGTCGGCTCTGAGGACTATGCACTGTTTATACCTGAAGGGGGTCTCACTCATCAGGGGATCAGCCTCTCCCTATCTCTGGGGAACATACAGCACTCCCTTATGTTGCTGGCGCCGGTTACAGCCATCGTCAACCTCTCGAGGCCTATGCTCCAACCCGCATGGGGCGGCGCCCCATACTCGAAGCACTCGATGTAATGCTTGAAGTTCTCTGGGTTCAAACCCTTCTCCCTCAGCCTCCTCCTCAGGAGGTCTGGGAGATGTATCCGCTGGGTTCCACTGCTGATCTCCAGGCCTCTATATATGAGGTCGAAGGCGTGAACCAGCCTTGGGTCATCCTCCCTGGGCATGGCGTAGAAGGGTTTTAGGGTCTCTGGCCAATCCTTTATGAAGAAGGCCTCCTCCCCGAGGAGTTTCCACAGCTTCCTCTCCTGGGTTCTCGTGAAGTCCTCGCCCCACTCGATCTCGTCTCCGACGTCTCTGAGCATCTCTATCGCCTCATCGTAGGTCAATCTCCTCAATGGGAGCCTCGGCACCTCCAGCTCTCGGCCTAGAATCTCCAGCTCCTCCCGTCGCTCTCTGCGGACGGCCTCCAGCATATATGCCAGGCACTCCTCCAGCACCCGCATAACATCCTCATCATCAGCATAGGCCTGCTCAATGTCCATCTGCCTAACCTCGTTTAGATGCGTAGGCGTGTCGAACTTCTCAGCCCTCCAGACGGGGACCACCATGAAGACCTTCTCGAAGCTGACGGCGCACATCTGCTTATAGAGCTGTGGACTCTGAGCCAGATAGGCTGTCCTGTCGAAGTATGGGAGCCTGAATAGCTCGGCTCCACCCTCGGAGGCTGAGGCTATGATACAGGGGGGCTGAATCTCAAGGTATCCACGATCGCTGAGGAATCTCCTGAAGGCCTGTAGAAGTGTATGCTGAATCCTGAAGATGGCCCTGCTCCTAGGGGTTCTGAAGTCTAGGAATCTGTAGTCGAGGCGTGTATCCAGCTCGGCCTTCACCATCCCCGAGACGTCGATGGGTATGGGCTGCTTAGCCCTATTGATGAGCGTCACAGATTCTGGTATGAACTCGACGCCTGCGTGGGCGATTCTGCTTTCGATGGCTCTCCCCCTGAAGGCGACGACGTCCTCCCTACCTAGGTGGAGCCTCTCAACCTCTTCGGCGATGGGGTTGTCCGGCTTCACCGTCACCTGTATCTCCCCCGAGGCGTCTCGGAGTAGGATGAACTTCAGCTTTCCCAGGTCTCTCGTCCTGCTGACCCATCCGGCTATGGTTAGGGTCTCACCCAGCCTCCTCTTAGCCTCCTCTATGCTAATCCTCTCCAATCTAACCCCCTCAGGGCCGAGTCTATTGACGTGGAGGAGCTTAAAGCTTTGATGCTATGTATGCTCCACCCTCAGGCTTATGCCCCTAACCCTCCTGGCTATCTCGGTCAGCGCCCTTATACGCTTCTCATTCAGCCTCCTACCTGCGAGGACGATCCTCGTCTCACTGGAGCCATCGGGGAGCCAGATGACGTTTATGGTGAGTATCCGGTAGCCTGAGAAGAGATCCTCCAGAAATCGGCGTTCGCTTCCCCCGCTCTCTATGACGATGACCCTCCTCCTGAAGGCGTCTCGAACCTCCCTTATGAGCCGCCCCCCATAGCCCATGAACTTCCCCCTATCGCCCCTCCCGACGACGAGGGCGAGAATACCATCCGCCTCGACGACGTCGACGAGCTTCGCATCCTGTATCATGGGGTATTTATCCTCGATTTCGAGGAGGAATCTGGCCACCTTCATATAAAGCTCTGAGACCTCGCCTGACCTCAACTTCTCCTTACATCGCGAGCAGAGGACTCCGCTTCTGAGGCAAAATTCACACAGCCTCGTCTCCACTCACTCTTTCCTCCGCGCCGGAGGGCGTGTAGGGGCCGGCTTCTAAGGCTTCGCCGTCTACCGTGTGATCTTGATCTCGATGGTGCTTATGTTCGTCGGCGTGTTGGTGTCCTCTGAGACCATCTCCTCGGTTCCGATCTTGATGTCCTCCACCTTTATGTCCGGCATGAATCTGTTCCTCATAACCTCTACGACGTCGACGGCCCTGCTGATGGCTCGGCCTCTCGCCTTTATCAGCACCTCACTCGCCCCGCTCTTGAAGAGGGTCATACAGGCGAGGACGTAGTTCAGGATGGGCTTCCTCCCGACGTAAACCGTGTTCACTGACACCTTCGACTCCCCCTTCCTCCGTGGTGTTCTATTATCATATCGACGTCGAGTTAAAAGGTTATCGTTGTTTGTAGACCCCCAGCGGGGAAAGGATAAAATATCATGAGGCCCCTATGCTCTCGGTCTGGTGTCCCCGATGTCACTTAGAGACCCCTTCAAGCTGGAGCTGGCGAGGAAGCGTAGATTGGAGAAGATGATCTGTAGGAAGTGTGGAGCCACGAATCCGCCTAGGGCGACGAAGTGTAGGAAGTGTAGGAGCAAAAACCTAAGACCGAAGAGGATCAGAGGTCGACGATGAGAATCCCTAAGCCTCTAAGACATTGAGGTTGGAAAGTATTTTATCGACGGAGGAGATTATTCCCTCTGCGGGCCGGTCGTTCAGCCTGGCAGGACGCCGCCCTCACACGGCGGAGATCGCAGGTTCAAATCCTGCCCGGCCCACCATAGGCATCCTCGATCATCGAAGCTCCTCGCAGCCATATATGGATCTTCAGCGATAGGGAGGGGGAAGCTTGATTTTATGCTCCAGCTCCAAACCATCTCTCCAGGGTTGTTGTCTCCTTGCTCCGTTTATAGCCTCGCTCGATCTTCCGTATCGCCTTTCGAACTCTCTCCTCGTTGAAGTCATGCTCGTCGCATAGGAATTGATGATGCCATCGACGTCTGGGGGCCTCCATTCTAGCTTGTAGTCGTCGGTCACCTCTGGGTTGAGGAAAAGCCTCTTAATGGCCTCTGGGGGAACTGGAAACTCGGCTCCCTCGATATGCTTCAAAGCCTCCTCAAGGCTGCCATGCTCCCTTATCAGCTTCAGCGCCCGTTTAGGCCCTATGCCCTTGACGCCGCCAGGATTGTAATCCGTTCCGACGAGGATGCCGATGTCTATGAGCTGTTCACGGCTTAGGCCTAGATGCTCCAGCATCGTCTCCAACTCTATAAGCTCCGGCTCGATCTTTATGTAGAGCTTCCTCCTAGGCAGCTTCCTCCTCCCCGTTATCGAGAGGTTCCGGACAAGTCTTGGAGCTCCGAAGAGTAGGGAGTCGAAGTCCTGGCTGGCTACGGCCCAGACATCGCCCTTCGAGGCCATGTAGGCCGATTGGGCCTCTCCCTCGGAGGGGGCCTGTATCCAGGGTATTCCCATCAGGGTCAGCAGCTTCTTCGCATCCTCGACGATGCCTGGCGTCGTGACGGCTGCCTGCTGGGCGTATCTCCTCGCCTCCTCCATGCGCCCCTCTCTGAGGGCCTCCTCATATCGCTCCTGGGCCTCCCTACGGGTCTCCATGCGCCTCTCAAGAGTTTCAGCCTTCAACAGCGGCGGCTTGCCATCGAAGACGTAGGCGACCTTTATCCCAGCCTCTACGAGATTCGCATTCCTATAGATCAATCCGTTTAGATGGCTCGTTATCCGGCCCTCCCTGTCTCGGAGGGGTTCACCATAGCGGCCTCTTATGGTGGAGAGGAATTGGTAGAGGATGTTGTGGCCGTCGAAGACTATGATCTTACCGGCGAGATCCTTTAGGTCGATCTTCCTCGCCTCGACGATCTCCCTGAGCTGAACTCCCACCCTACTTCACCAACTCTACTCTCCTCTTACCCCTCGCCATATTATAGACTCTTATCAAACCCCTGATCTCCAAGTCCATGATGAGATCCTCGAAGTTCCTCTTATCGAGCTTGCCATGGATCTTTGACACAGCCCTATATAGGCTATCGAACTCCAGGGCTCCGCTCCTCTCAAGGGTCTCAATTATGGTGATCGGTATCAATCTATCATTCATAGGGTTCACCCTTACGCCACGGCCATTATGGGCCTCTGCTGAGCCTCCTTGAACCTCTTCTCCATATCCCTATACCACTTCTCCATCTCAGGGGTTATCGAGGGCGCTATACCGGCCATCGCCTCCTCGAAGTCCTTTAGGGTTACCTCCTTGGCGTTGATATCTCTCCTCAAGGCGTTGAAGGCCGCCTCACGGCAGACGGAGTCTATATCGGCACCTGAATACCCCTCCATACGCTTAGCCAGCTCCTCCAGGTTGACATCCTCAGCCAATGGCATATTCTTCGTCTTTATCTTCAATATCTCGAGCCTCGCCTCATAGTCGGGGGGCGGAACATAGATGCGTCTATCGAAGCGTCCAGGCCTCAGCAGCGCTGGGTCGAGGATGTCAGGCCGATTGGTGGCTCCGATGACGACGACATTCTGAAGCGTTATGAGGCCGTCGATCTCTGTGAGGAGCTGACTGATAACCCGCTCGGTGACCCTTGAATCTCCATAGCCGAGGCCCCTGCTGGGGGCGATGGCGTCGATCTCATCGAAGAAGATGATGCTTGGGGCCGCCATCCTGGCCTTTCGGAATATCTCCCTAATCGCCTTCTCCGATTCGCCGACCCACTTACTGAAGATCTCAGGCCCCCTAACGGAGATGAAGTTGGCCTCAGACTCCGTCGCCACGGCCCTCGCCAGGAGGGTCTTACCGCAGCCTGGAGGGCCGTAGAGGAGGATTCCCTTCGGCGGTGTTATGCCCATCCTCTTGAAGGCATCTGGATGCTTCAGCGGCCACTCCACGGCTTCCCTCAGCCTCTGCTTCACATCCTCCAATCCGCCGATGTCATCCCAATGGACGTTTGGCGTCTCTATGTAGACCTCCCTCATCGCCGTCGGCGTTATCTCACGGTAAGAAGCCAGGAAGTCATCCATGGTGACAACCATCTGATCCAGAATCTCCTTCGGGATACGCTTCTCCTCCAAGTCGATCTTCGG
>JAPDJB010000037.1 GCA_029259285.1 Candidatus Bathyarchaeota archaeon
TGCTCCATGGGCGACTATGGTAACAAACCACCTTGGATATCCAACAAATAGATCCGCTGCGACGGGGCCTATGATGCCTACGATACCCCCAACCTTCGCTCCAAAGAGGAGGGCAGCTATGAAGATGGCGGCATCCCCTACATGGGTGTAGCCACCGGGAGGTGAGGGGAACATCAAGCCAGTTGTGCCCGTTAGAACCGCGGTGAGGGCTGAGAAGACGGCTGTCAAGGAGATCTCAAGCGGCGTTAAGATCCCCCCCTCCAATTTTGGCATCCTAAGGCTGATGGAGGCTATGATCATCATGGCGACGGCGATCATCATAATCGGTAGGGCTGTCATCGATGAATGATAACCTAGGATGATCGGTAGAGGGATCGAGATGATCCCCAGTACGGTGGCGATGACTGAGAGCAGTCCACAGATCCTGTTCCCCCTCATATTGAGAAGGCTAGCACTCAGCATTAGGAGGAAGGAGAGCCAGGGGAAGGTGAGGTAGAGGGCTATAGCAACCTTATCGATGCCGGAGAGGGTGAGCGTCGAGTAGACTACGGTTATTCCCAGTGATCTAAGTATATAGAATGCCTGTAAGCATCCTCATATAAGTATCAGGATTGCTCCGAGGATTGATGGGATGAGAACTCTTAAACCCTCTATCCCCATCATTGAATATTATATTTTTGGCTAATATATAAGTTTTAACTATTACAATATATGGCCTAACGCAAAACATAAAGGATAAATAATATCGCTTCTCTTCCTCCACACCACGAGGAGTCCCCCTTGTCGAGGGAGGTAAGGCAGATAGTCAGGCTTCACGGGGCAAGCCTAGACGGCACCAAGCCGACCCCCTACGCCCTCACGGGCATTAAGGGGATCGGCCAGAGGATAGCTTGGGCCATCGTCCGCAGGGCGGGCATAGACCCAAACACCAGGCTCGGCACCCTCTCAGAGGGCGAGCTGAAGAAGTTGGAGGCCATCATCGAGGATCCAGCCTCCTGGGGTCTCCCAACCTGGCTCCTCAATCGACGTAAGGATCCCAGGACTGGTAGGGATCTACATCTATTGGGCTCAGACCTGGAGCTGCAGGTGAAGGCTGACATAGAGTTGATGAAGGAGATACGCTGCTGGAAGGGTGAACGCCATGCCAGAGGCCTTAAGGTTAGGGGTCAGAGAACCAAGACGACGGGCCGTAAGGGGCGAACCGTAGGCGTCGTGAGGAAGAGGAGGTGAGGAGTTGGGAGACCCTAAGAAGAAGAGGAAGCGCTACACCACGCCTAAACGCCCATACGACGTTGACAGGCTGAGGGAGGAGCTGAGGCTCATAGGCCTCTACGGGCTGAGGAATAAACGGGAGCTGTGGAAGCATCGGACGGAGCTCCGGAGGATCAGGCGTATGGCGAGGGAGATGCTGGCCCTCCCCCAAGAGGAGAGGGCTGAGCAGGAGAGGCAGCTTATGGCGAGGCTTAGACGCCTCGGCCTCATAGGGGAGAAGGCCACCCTGGAGGACGTCCTCGGCCTGAAGGTTGAGGACATCTTGGAGCGGAGGCTTCAAACCATCGTCTACCGCAAAGGCCTGGCCCGCTCACCCTATCAGGCCCGCCAGCTCATAGTCCACGGCCACATAGCCATAGGGGGTCAAAGGGTGAGGGTTCCCAGCTACCTCGTCGAGGTTGATGAGGAGCCCCTCATCACCTACGCCGAGACAAGCCCCCTCTCCGATGAGAATCACCCCCTAAGAAGGGAGCTTGAAGCCATGAGGATGATGGGTGAGGCGAGATGAGCGAGCGGAAGGAGAAGTGGGGCGTAGTCCACATCTACAGCAGCTTCAACAACACCATAGTCCACATGACGGATCTCACAGGAGCTGAGACCATCGCCTTCGCCTCCGGAGGCATGTTCGTCAAGGCTGACCGATTAAAGCCCTCAGCCTACGCGGCGATGAAGGCCGCCCAATACGTAGCTGAGAAGGCTAAGGATCGAGGCATCACGGCCATACACATAAAGGTTAGAGCTCCAGGGGGGACGAAGTCCAAGACTCCAGGGCCTGGAGCTCAGGCCGCCATAAGGATTCTAGCGAGGCAGGGATTCAGGATCGGCCGTATAGAGGAGACGACTCCCATACCTCATGATGGGACGAGGAAGAAGGGAGGTCGACGGGGGAGGAGGCCGTAAGATGCCGATGGAGGTGAAGCTCCTCTCCTTAGAGGGGGATACAATCCACTTCTTGGTTAAGGGCTGCGACACGGCCTTCGCCAACGCCCTACGGAGAACCATGATCGCCGAGGTTCCAACGATGGCCATAGACGACCTCTTCATCTTCGACAACTCATCGGTGCTGCCTGATGAGGTCATAGCCCACAGGGTCGGCCTCATACCCCTGAAGACAGACCTAGACAGCTATGTCCCCCCAGAGCGATGTGAATGCCAAAGCGACCTCGGATGCAATCTCTGTAGAGTAATCCTAACCCTCGACGTTGAGGCCGGTGAGGAATCCAGAACGGTCTACTCAGGAGACCTCGTCTCCGAGGATCCAGCCGTCGTTCCCGTCAGCCCTAAGATTCCCATCGTGAAGCTGGCGCCTGGTCAGGCTTTGAGGTTTGAGGCCTACGCCCGCCTAGGCGTCGGCAAGAACCACGCCAAATGGCAGCCGGTGTCGATGTGCATCTATCAGAACCTCGCAGATATAGGCATCGACGAGGATCGATGCACCGGCTGCGGGACATGCGTCGAGGCCTGTCGATATGGGGTTCTCACCCTTGAGGATGGGAGGCCGAAGATCGTCGACATCTACTCCTGCCTCCTCTGCGGCTTCTGCGTCGAGGCCTGCCCCCTAAAGCCTCCCGCTATAAGGCAGAGTGTGGTGGAGGACGCCTTCATCTTCAAAGTCGAGTCCACGGGGGCGCTACCGCCAGAGCGCATAGTCACCGAGGCGGTTAGGGTTCTATTGGAGAAGCTCGACGAGTTGGAGGGGAAGGTTAAACGCGGCGAGATGGATGAGGAGATCGAACCCTTCAAGGGATTGGAGGAGGAGTTAGGCCATGCCCAAACATGAGCCAACTAATCCGCTGCTACTCAAAACCATAAGGGCCTTGAAGAAGGCCTCCAAGGAGGGGCCCCGAATCTGGAGGGCCCTAGCCGAGGAGCTCGACAAATCAAAGAGACGTAGAAACGCCGTCAACATCAGCAAGATCAACCGATACACCGAGCCTGGAGACATCGTCGCCGTCCCTGGGAAGGTTCTCGGAGCCGGCTTCCTCGACCACCCCGTCACGGTGGCGGCCTTCAACTTCTCCAAGACGGCCAGGGAGAAGATCACCCTAGCCCAGGGCAGAGCCATAACGCTGCTGGAACTCCTAGAGGAGGGCGTGGAGCCCTCAAAGATCAAGATCATAAAGTAGCTCAGTGGTAGAGGTAGTAAACCCTATGCCTCCTCGGAGTTCCGAAGAGTCTAGCGATGGCTAGGCCTGTGATGAAGCCTCCGACGTGGGCCCAGTAGGCTACGCCGAGGTTGAAAGGCATCATCGCGAGGAAGAGTTGGTAGAGGAACCATAGGCCCAGCATTAGATAGGCTGGAACTCTGATGATCTGCCAGAAGAATCCGAATCTGACGAGGGCTCTGACCCTCGCCTCGGGGTAGAGGACGAAGTAGGCTCCCATAACTCCAGATATGGCTCCGGAGGCTCCTACAGCGGGGTATTGGGAGCCCCAGGAGGTGGCGAGCCAGAAGAGGGAGGCGGCGACGCCGCAGATGAGGTAGAAGAGGAGGTATCTGACGTGGCCGCAGGCATCTTCAACGTTGTCGCCGAAGATGTAGAGGAAGAACATGTTGCCGAGGAGATGCATCCAGCCGCCGTGGAGGAACATGTTCGTCAGCAACGTATAGTATCCCTCCCCCATCATCAATCGCGCAGGTATGAGGCCGTAGGTGTATAGGGTGTAGAGGAAGAACCTATAGCCCCCTGATATCTGCCAGAGGAATATGATGAAGCAGGCTGCTATTAGCATCCAGTTGACTATCGGCGTAGTCCTCGTCGGCTCCTCGTCGCCGAGGGGTAGCATACCCTCCTCTATTCCTCAACACTGAAAGATTAATAGATAGGTTGATAGGCCGCCTTCCCTCATCGACTCCTCTGGAGGAGGAAGAGGGTTCCAATGAGCGTTAAGGCCCCACCGCTTAGATAGGTCATCGCCTCAACGAGGGATCGAGTAGCCGAGCCGAAGAAGCCTGAGATGAAGGCTCCAAGCCCAGTCCCCGTGATCGAGAATCCCAGTAGAACCATCGTGACGCCAGGTATGATCATCGAGAGGGCGAACCACCTCTCCGGCAGCTCCTCTCTAAGGGTGTGGTGGGCTACCTCCTCTGGGACGAGGGAGGGATAGGCCGAGGCAACGGCCCTTATGAGGGGCGGCGTAACCAGCAGGACGAAGGGGAGCATGGTTACAAACCACCAGATTGTTAGGCCGAAGACGAGGAATATCAAGGCGTTTAGGGGAAGCCTCAATTGGCCTAGGTAGAGAACCTTGAACACGAAGATGTAGAGGGCTGCCACGAGTAGATTGGCCAGCGTCAGCGTCAGATGGGATGCGGCGATGAAGCGGCTCCAGGTGAAACGGCGCTGGAGGATCCAGCCGAAGAGGTAGAAGCCTAGGAAGTTGCCTGGAACCGCCGCTATGAGGCTGCCGAGGTATAGGCAGCCATGCTTCACGGAGTCGGCTATCAGGGTTCCAATGGCGGCGCCAACGGCGGCGGGGAGAGGCCCGAAGATCGTGGCGAAGAGTGCGGGTATGATGACGGCTGGCCTAAACTGGCCGAAGCCCCATGGAGAGGGGATATAGGCGGTGGAGTAGCATCCAACGGCGTAGAGCGCCGCGCAGATCGCCGTCGCCATGAGGCTTCTGGAGGTGGAGCTTCGAGTCATCTTAGGGTCTTTTAACTGCTAATTCTTTAAATTTACATTTCAAAAATTTAAATTGATTTAAAGATGTATGGGGAGGGCTGGGAGCTTAGAAGGGTTCAGAGAACCGGTGGAACCTTCTTCATCACCCTGCCGAAGGATTGGGCGAGGAGATGGGGCGTTAAGAAGGGGTCTCAGATAGCGATGAGGATGAGGGAGGATGGATGCCTCATCCTAGATCCCTCCCCAGCCTATCGCAGAGACCTGAGACGGGTGTTGGTGAATCATCATGGAGGAAACGTCGACTACATCGATTGGGGTGTAACCGGCGCCTACCTACTGGGATATGATGACATCTGTATAAAGTTCCCCAGGAGCATAGAGCCGCGGGAGAGGGAGCGTATTAGGGGGGTTATCCGACGCCTCATAGGATTGGAGATAATCGATGAGAGTTCAAACACTATTCGAACCCAATGCCTCCTCGATCCATCGACGCTTCCACCCGAACGGATGCTCAGGAGGATGAGCCTGATAACGCTGAGCATGCTGAGGGACTCCTTCACCGCTCTGAGGGAGGGGAAGCCAAACCTCGCTGAGGTCGTCATAAGTAGGGATGACGAGGTTGATCGCCTCTACTTCCTACTCATCCGCGTGATCAGAAGCGCGATACAGAGTCCTAAGCTGGCGGAGGAGCTAGGCGTCACCCCGATAGAATGCCTAGACTACAGGGTTGTCGCCGCGTTGATAGAGACCGCCGCCGACTATATCTCGGAGATGGCGGGGGAAACCCTAAGCCTCATCCCACTCCCCCCTCATAGGACTCTGCTGAAACGGCTTAGAGAGGTTGAGGAGACCCTAAGCGGGATGCAGCTCTCCTCCATCGAGGGCTTCCTAACCAGGAGGCTTAAAGCCTTAGAGGAGGCTAGAAGGGGATATCAATCCCTGTTGAACATCCTCTCCTCCATAAGGCGTGGACTTGAGGATGTGAAGTTCCCCTCCCTCCTCCCCCTCCTCTCCCTCCTCGATAAGATCGGTAGATGCTACGTCGATGTAGCAGACCTCATCATGCCCAGGGAGATACTCGTCGACATCGAGGCTCAGGGAGTTAAAACCTCTAGGAGCAGCCTATAGGCGATGCCTCCCAGTAGGAGGGCGAATCCGATCTCGGTGAGGGTTATGATGAGCGCTCGTCTAAGGCCGAACTCCCTCACCAGGACGGCGATGGTGGCTATACAGGGGACATAGACCATCACTACAAGTGAATAGACATACATCTGTATCGGCGTCATCACAGCTGAGAAGTCGCTGGTTCCGAAGAGGGAGGCCAACATCACCAGGGCCAACTCCTTTCGAAGCAGGCCGAAGATGAGGGTGACACCCGTCTCCAATGGCAGCCCCAGCCACCAGACCGTCACCGGCCTCAGGGCGTCGACGACGATGGGCAGCCAACCCATGATGGCTGAGAGATAGACTACGAAGTTTCCCAGCACTATGATGGGGAAGGCCTTGAGGATGAAGTCCCTAAGCTTAAACCAGGTCTTGCTAAGCGTCACCCGCGCCGTGGGCCATCGATAGGGCGGCATCTCCATTATGAGACCCAGAGGCTCACCAGGGATAACCTTGAAGGCCACCCGCCCAAGGGTGAAGATGATGAGGAGATCCAAGGCGTAGAGGGTGAGGGCCCACTGGAAGCCGATGTATCTTGAGACGAGTCCCATGATTACGACGCCTCGGGCCGCGCAGGGTATGAGGCTGGCGGCGAAGGCGCAGAGGATGCGTTCACGCTCCGTCTCCATGATTCTACAGCTGAGCATCGCGGGGACGTTGCAGCCGAAGCCTAGGATGAGAGGTATGAACCCCTTTCCATGCAGCCCGATCTTATGCATAGCTGAGTCCATCAGATATGCTATGCGGGCGAGGTAGCCTGAGTCTTCGAGGAGGGAGAGGGCGATGTAGAAGGGGATTATGTAGGGGAGGGCGATGGTGACTCCGGCGGCTATCCCCTCTATGACGCCGCTCCATAGGAGCTCCGCGAGGGGGCCTGAGCTGAGATGTGTGACGTATAGGCCTCTAAGCCTCTCGAAGCCGGCTTCGATGAGCTGTGAGAGATGGTCTCCGAGGGAGAAGACGCCGTAGAAGATGGCGAGGACTACGAGGATCATGATGACATAACCCCATAGGGGGTGAACCGTCAACTCCTCCAGCCTCTCGCCGATCCTCCTCCTCGGCGGCTTGAGGGTTATGACCTCCACGGCTATCCTGCTGGCGATGGCGTAGCGCTCGGAGGCGATGACGCTGGGGGCGTCGTGGCCATGTATCCCCTCGATCTCATCCCTCAGCCGTTCCACTTCCCCCCTGAGTTCAGGCCTCAACCTGTAGACGATGCGTTCAACCTCCTCGTCTCCCTCCAATAGCTTAATCGCGATCCACCTCCTCGGATAGGGGGTCTCCACGTCTTCTAGGAGTTCCATGAGGGTTTTGATCCTCGCCTCCACCTCTGGGCCATAGACGGGAGGCCTCACAGCCTCACCCTTCTCAGCCGTCTCGACGACTTTATGCATCAGCTCCGTCAGGCCTATACCCCTCGTCGCTATCGTCGGCACAACTGGTACGCCTAGAAGCTTCGACAATTTCTCCGCGTCGATGTATATCCCCTTATCCCTAGCTACATCCATCATGTTGAGGGCCACCACCATCCGCGGCTCAAGCTCCATGAGCTGGAGGGTGAAGAAGAGGTTACGCTCCAGCGTCGAGGCGTCGACGATGTTCACGATGACATCCGGCTGCTCAACGGCGATGTACTCTCGGCTGATCAACTCCTCCAGGGAGTATGTTGAGAGGCTGTAGATGCCTGGGAGGTCTATGACGTCGATTATGTAGCCGTCGAAGCGCAGAGTCCCCTCAGCCTTCTCAACGGTCTTTCCAGGCCAATTCCCGATGTGTTGATGCAATCCCGTGAGCTGATTGAAGATGACGGATTTGCCGACGTTGGCGTTTCCAGCTAGGGCGACCCTCAGCTTCCTCGTCTCCAACCTCTACCACGTCTCCATCTATGGGGCGGCAGCTCGACGTAGACGTTGCCTGCTAGACCCCTTCCAAGGGCGAGGGTTGAACCCCTAACCTCGATCTCAAGGGGGCCTCGGAAGGGGGCTGCATTCACAACCTTGATCCTCACCCCCTTGGTTAGGCCCATATCGAGGAGTCTCTGCCTCGCCCTCCTACCCCCCTTCACGAAGGCCACGACTCCCTCCTCACCTGGCTTCAGGTTTGAGAGCTGGGTGAGAAGCCTCGACTCCTCGAAGGAGGCGGTTTCACATTCGTCGCAGCTCTCCACCTCCAGGGTGCATGGGGGTATCGGCTTGTCGTCTGGACATGTGGTCGGCCTCTTTAAGGCTCTGCAGAGGGCTGCGGCCGCCTCATCTGAGAGTCCATGCTCCAATCGGCAGGCCTCCTCATGCACCTTCTCCTTGTCGAGTCCGAGGAAGTCGTGGAGGAATCTCTCTAGGAGCCTATGCTTCCTTACAACCCTCTGGGCTATGGCTGCTCCCCTGCCGGTTAGGATGACACCCCTATAGGGGGAGTATTCGACGAGGCCCTCATCGGCTAGGCGTTTAAGCATCTGGGTCACGCTTGGCGGGGAGACCTTGAGCCTCCTGGCCAGCTCCGTCGTCTTCGCAGGCCTCCCCTCCTCGTTGATGGAGTATATGGTCTTGAGGTATTCCTCGACGCTCCTGCTCAAATCGGCTCAGAATTTAGGATAACCTAAAATATTTAAGCCTTTCAGCCCTCGCCGAGGGCGTAGGCGAATCGGGGAACCCCCTCAACTCCCGCCTCTAATCGTCTATCAACTCGACGCCGGATGAGGCCCTCCTCCACAAGCTCCTCCAAAACCTCGAAGTAAGGGTTCCCAATCGTTATGCCCTCCTCCATGATCAGCTTCCTCGCCTCCTCCGCTGATACCCCTAGAACCCTTGCCCACCCCTCGGGGAAGAGCTTATACCATAGGTCTCGGACATCCGTCTCCCCCTCACGTCTCAGAACCTCCAGGATCAGCTCCTTCAACAGCTCTCTATCCAATCTCAGCTGGGGCACCCTCCTCTCTGGGTCTAGGGGCGTGACGGTCACCCCTCCCCTCTCCAGCTTTATTATGGAGTTCTTAGGAGGCGTGAAGAAGTGGTGGAAGCGGTCTCTGACGTGTTCAAAGCCTGTTGGGGTGCTGCAGAACATCGACTCGTCGTAGCCTACGGCGATGACGCAGGGCTGATGCCAATTCGCGATCCAGACAGCCTCAGGCTCCTCAGTCCAGATGCAGGCTAGTAGAAATGAACCCTTAAGCCTTGAGGCAACCCTCCGCAGGGCCTCCTCCATGGATAGGCCCTCAGCCAGGGCGTCCTCCAGCAGGTGGACGGCCACCTCGCTGTCTGTTATGTCGTCAACCTCATCCTCGTAGGAGGTGAAGGTGTGCCGCCCCTTAAGCTCGCCCCACAGCTCCTTATAGTTGTTGATGATGCCATTATGCATCAGGGCCAGCTTCTCCGTGCAGTCTGGGAAGGGATGGGCCATCCGCTTTGTGTTGTATCTTGGGTCGTAGAAGCCGTAGCCGAAGCGGCTGTGGGCTATGCCCGCCGACCCCTCCAGGGATTCGATCTTCGTTGTCTTCCTCACCCGTTCGACGGGGCCGATGTCCTTCTCGATCTTGAGGACTCCATCGTCGACGACTCCGAGGCCTGAGGCGTGCCCTCCGAAGTAGGCCTCTTGAAGCTCTATGGCTCTGAGGAGTAGCGGGGCGATGGGGCCATCGCCGACATAGGCTGCCAGCTGACACATATCGCCCTCAATTCTCTTAAAGGATAGATAAGGGTTGTCTATCCTCCCTCCCCATAATGGGCCATACGCCTGATCCCTCGGCCAACCCTCTCGATCTCCAGTTTTTCACACTCTTCCAGCAGTCGTCTCAGCTCTGGGCATCCCCGCTCATATTCGTCGATCCAGCGCTTGGCGAAGCTCCCATCCTGGATGGCTCTCAAGGCTCTGCGCATATTCTCCTCCACGTGGTCGTCGATGATCGATGGGCCTATGGATAGGCCTCCATACCTCGCTGTCTCGGAGACGGCTTGATACATCCCGCTGATGCCATGCTTGTAGATGAGGTCGACGATGAGTTTCAACTCGTTGAGAACCTCGAAGTAGGCGAGCTCCGGTGGATAGCCGGCCTCGACGAGAACTTTGAAGCCTCGCCTTATGAGCTGGTCTACGCCTCCGCAGAGGACGGCCTGCTCTCCGAAGAGGTCGCTCTCAGTCTCCTCCTTGAAGGTGGTCTCCAGGATGCCAACCCTCCCAGAGCCGATGGCCCTCGCCATGGCGAGAGCCTTAGCCCAAGCCTCGCCGGTGTAGTCCTGATAGACGGCCACAAGGGCTGGGACGCCGAAGCCGGCCTCGTATTGACGCCTCATCTCCGGTCCAGGAGCCTTTGGGGCGACCATGGTGACGTCGATGTTCTCCGGCGGCCTTATCCTCTGGAAGTGGATGTTGAAGCCGTGGGCGAACTGTAGGGTCTTACCCTCGGTGAGGTTTGGCTCTATCTGATGCCTATAGACCTCCGGCTGAGCCATGTCGGGTATCAGCATCACTATGATGTCACCCCTCTCAGCGGCTTCGGATATTGGGTAGACGTTGAATCCCTCCTCCCTGGCTTTACTCCATGATTTCCCCCCAGGTCTTACGCCTATGACGACCTCTAGGCCGCTGTCCCTCATGTTCAGGGCCTGCGCCCTGCCCTGGCTTCCGTAGCCTATGACTGCGATGACTCGCCCCTCTAATATGGTTAGGTCTATATCCTCGTCGTGGTAGACCTTCATAGCTTCAACTCCCCCTTCTCCAGGGCTGTTGCCCCCGTCCTTGATAGCTCCACTATGCCTATGGATTCGGCCTCTCTCAGGAAGCTATCTATCTCCCCTGGGCTTCCAGTTATCTCAGCCACTATGTAGTCCTCATCGATGTCTAGGATGAGTCCATGATGGCTGTTCACCAGCCTCAAGGCCTCCTCCCTAGCCATGGGGTCTGCGGTGTTGAGCTTCACCAGGGCCATCTCCCTAACAACCATCCTCCTCGGGTTGAGGTGTTTAACCCTCACCACCTCCACCATCCCCCTCAGCTGCTCTATGAGATTCCTCAGCGCCCTTCCATCGGCTTCGATGGTTACGGTCATCCTCGCAAGGCTTCGATCCATGAGGGGGCCTACGGTGATGCTCTCGATGTTGTATCCACGTCTCCTGAACATATTTGAGACCTTGAAGAGGACTCCAGGGCGGTTCTCGACTATGAAGGCTATAGTGTTCAACGGTGTCATCCTCATCCCTCCACCAATATCTCCCTCAGCCCCCTCCCTGGAGGCACCATGGGGAAGACGTTCTCCTCGGGGTCTATGGGGATGTCGATGATGGTGGCCGTCTCGCTCTCCATCCCCACCTTAACCGCCTCCTCAAACTCCTCCATGGAGCCTGGCCTGACTCCTATAGCCCCATAGGCCTCCGCGAGCTTGACGAAGTCTGGGCTGCCCCCCAGGTGGACGCCGAAGTATCGTCTGCCATAAAACAGCCTCTGCCACTGAGCCACCATGCCCAGCACCCTATTGTTGAGGATGATGACGATGACCGGCAGCTTTTCCTCCACGGCTGTTGCGAGGTTGTTCTCCGTCATGCCGAAGCTTCCATCACCGGCTATGTCGACCACCGGAACCTGGGGCTTGGCCGCCTTCGCCCCTATAGCCGCTGGGAACCCCCAGCCCATGGTTCCAAGGCCTCCTGAGCTTAGGAAGGTTCTGGGGGCGTAGACGTCGAAGTGGAGGGCCGCCCACATCTGGCATTGACCAACCTCCGTCGTCACTATCGCCTCCTTTGGCAGAAGCCTCCTCAGGGCCTTCATCAAGTCTGGGGGTTTAACCCCCTCACCTCGCTCTTCCTCCTCCATCCTCCTCCGCTGCTCACGGAGCTTCTCCAATCTCCTCATCCATCCCTCTCCCCGCTTCTTGGAGATTTGTCTCAGCCTCTCCGTGAGTCCTCTCAAAGCGATTTTTGCGTCTCCCCTCACCCTAAGCGAGGCCTCCACATTCTTGTCGAACTCGCTGGGATCTATGTCTATGTGGATGATCCTCGCCTCCGTGAACTCCTCAACCCTGCCCGTCGTCCGATCCGAGAATCTAGTCCCCACAGCCAGGAGGACATCGGCCTCTGGGATGAGGTGATTCGCCTCCCAGGTTCCATGCATCCCGCACATCCCTATGTGGAGTGGATGCCCACTTGGGATGGCCCCCTTACCCATAAGCGTCGTAGCCACCGGAGCCATGAGAAGCTCCGCCAGCTCTAGGAGTTCCCTACAGGCGTTGGAGGCTACGACTCCTCCACCGGCGAGGATGATGGGTCTCTCAGCCTTAGCTAGAAGCGTCGCAGCCCTATCCAGCTCCCTCTCATCCGGCTCGGGGTTGATGTGATATCCCACAAGCTCCACATGCTCGGGGAGCTCTATCTCCTCGACGTCTGTCTGGGCGTCTTTAGGCAGGTCGACGAGGACTACCCCCCTCCTGCCGGTGGAGGCGACGTGGAAGGCTGTCTTAACGGCGTAGGGGATATCCCTAGGCCTCCTAACCTGTATGTTATGCTTCGTGATGGACGCCGTCACGCCGATGATGTCCACCTCTTGGAAGCCGTCGGTTCCGATCATCGATGTTGGAACCTGACCCGTGAAGGCGACGACGGGTGAGGAGTCGATGTTTGCGGTGGCGATGCCCGTGACGAGGTTTGTGGCTCCAGGCCCAGAGGTGGCTAGGCAGACGCCGACTCGGCCACTTGCCCTCGCATAGCCATCAGCCATGTGAGCCGCCCCCTGCTCATGCCTCGCCAATACGAAGCGTATATCAGCGTCGTAGAGCGCGTCGCAGATTGGTATGACGGCTCCACCTGGGACTCCGAAGAGGGTCTCAACACCCTCCCGCTTCAATGCCTCGACGAAGGCCTCAGCTCCACTCATCTCAGCCATTGATGGCACCTCCCAGCATCCTCTCCCCCTTTTTCCTCAGGTTTTTACAGAAGCTTTGGGCGCCGAGAAGGGCGCCGTATCTCAGGTGGGGTCTCCTAGGGTTAGATAAAGCAATACCCCACTTCGCCCATCCCCCTCGCCTGGGGTCTGAGAAAACGATGCACTCCTGCGACCCCCGTGGCTGGGTTAGGGTGAAAAGCATATAGAGGATAAAAGCTTTACTCTCTTAGCTCCCTCAGGGGAGTTTCCCTACTCCACGATCTTGTAGACGATGTCTCCCTCTCTCACCCTATCAACGACTTTAAGCCCTATGAGGTCTCCAGGCTTAGCCTCCTCCATGGCTTCA
>JAPDJB010000177.1 GCA_029259285.1 Candidatus Bathyarchaeota archaeon
AGTTCAGTGAGGAGCAGAAACGGGAGATAAGGGAGAAGATGGAGGCCCTGAGGGAGGCCTTGAAGAAGGGAGGCCTTGAGGAGATGAAGGCTAAGATACAGGAGCTCCGAGAGGCTGTTCAGAGGGCCGGAGCCACCATATATCAGAAGGTTGCGGAGGAGTATGCCAAGCGTAAGGCTGAGGAGAAGGGTGGAGAGGAGAAGAAGGAGGGCGACAGGAGAACCGTGGACGCCGACTACAGGGTCGTCGACGAGGAGAAGGATTAGTGTTCAGTAATCGCATAATCTTTATACCCCTCGAAGCCTCATAGCCCAGAGGCATCTTCTCACCCAGAAAGAGGTGGAACAGCCCTGTGAGGAGGAAGGACTACTACAAGATATTAGGCGTCGACAGGAATGCGACTCAGGAGGAGATAAAACGAGCCTTCAGGAGGCTCGCCCTCAAATATCACCCAGATAGGAATAAGAGCCCAGACGCCGAGGAGAAGTTCAAGGAGATATCCGAGGCCTATGCTGTGCTGTCAGACCCCGAGAAGCGTAGACAATACGACATGTATGGCTACGAGGGCATACAGACCCGCTACACGGCTGAGGACATCTTCAACAGAACCATCTTCAGGGACATCTTCACCGAGTTCGGCTTCGACTTCGAAGACCTCTTCAACCGATTCTTCAAGGACTTCACAGTCACCTTCCAGCGGGGCGCCCCAACACCTGAGAGGGGGAGGGACATAGAGACCGAGATAGAGGTAACCCTCGAACAGGCGGCCTATGGAGGGGAGGTCGAGATAAACATACCCAGGATGAGACGGTGCCCAAGATGTGGAGGCTCGGGGGCTGAGCCCGATAAGGGTATGGTGACCTGCCCAAGCTGCGGGGGAGCGGGGAGGATCGAGGAGCGCCGGATAACGGGCTTCACCCAGATGATCAGGATCACGACATGCAGCCGATGTGGGGGTAGAGGCGTCATACCGGCTGAACCCTGCGGCGAATGTAAGGGCCTCGGCCTTGTCGAGCGCAGAGCCAAGATCAGGGTGAGGATTCCACCAGGCATCGAGGATGGATCGAGGCTGGTTCTAAGAGGCGAGGGGGATGAGGGACGCTTCGGAGGGCCTCCAGGAGACCTATATGTCACCGTCAGGGTGAAGCCACATCCAAAGTTGGAGAGGAGGGGCTTGGACATCATCTATGAGGCTGAGATCTCCTATCCCAAGGCCGTCCTCGGCGGCGAGATAATGGTGCCGACGCTGAGGGGTGAGCAGACCATCAGGATCCCACCTGGAACCGAGTCAGGCTCCATCATCAGGCTTAGAGGGCTCGGCATTAGAAGCCCCTACGGCGTCGGAGATCAATTGGTGCGAATCAAGATTAAGGTGCCTAAGAACCTCACACCTCGGATGAGGGAGCTGATAGAGGAGTTGGCGAGACTGATGGATGAGGCTTAACCCCTCCTATCGATGATCTCATCGAGATCCGGCCCGGTCCCTATGAGGGTGACGGGGACGCAGAGTTCCCGCTCTATCCGCTCAACGAACTCCCTAGCCTCCGGTGTGAGCTCCTCATAGCTCCTCACACCCTTACACTCTGGGTATAGGATGTCAAGCTTCGTCAGAGCTATCTGCGTCGCACCGTTGAGCATCACAGCCCTCCTCGCGAGGTCATAGTTGAAGGGGGCTGCTCGACGCTGGCGTCCCGTTACGGTTCCATACTCATCCCAGCCCCTGCGCCTAGCCTCCTCGGGGCTGATCTCACCTGGAAGCTCTCCAGCTCCAACCCTCGTGACATAAGCCTTCAACACGAGGATGACCTCATCAACCCTCGTCGGCCCTATGCCCACGTCGGAGCAGGCTGCTGAGGCGCAGACATCCTTCGACGTCGTGTAGGGATATGTGCCATGGTAGAGGCTGATGAAGGTTCCCTGAGTCCCCTCCACGATGACCTTCCCACCCCTATCTAAAGCCTCATTCACCTCTAGGGGAACATCCGTCAGGAATCTCTGGAGTTCCGGCAGGTCTCGGACCACCCTCACCTTTCGGAGCGCCCTATCGGCGTTGCAGGGGCCTGTCCCCGTTCCGGTGGTCTGAATCTTCTCCTTTAGATGCCCCCTTCTATCCCTCTCTATATGCTCCGGCTCTATGATGGCGCATTGGGGGTCTAATCCGAATCGATTCTCGATGCCTAATCTCTCTATCTCGCTTAGGAGAACCCTTGGGTCGACGACGACTCCTGGGCCTATCAGCAGCCTTGTGGAGGGGTTTACGAAGCCGCTGGGAACCATCCTCAGCTTATAGGTCTCACCCCTATAGACGACGGTATGCCCCGCATTTGGGCCGACGCCAGCTCTGACGCAGATGTCAACCTCATCCGCCACCGCGAGATATGAGACGATCTTACCCTTCCCACAGTCTCCGAAGAAGCCATCCACAACGACCGTGCAAACCATAGGCCTCAGCAAACCTTCAACCCTATTAGATTTAAGCCTGACTCACGGAGGATAGTCCATGAGATTCAAGAAGCACCTCAGATACGGCGTCAAGATCAAGTGGGATGGGGAAACCGGAGGATTCGTCGAGGCATATAGGCATAGATTCCGGCTGGACACCCCAGAGGAGTGGGGTGGCATGGCTAAGGGTCCCTGCCCCGATGAGCTCCTCGCAGCCTCCATAGGGGGATGTCTCCTCACAACCCTCCTCCACTTCGCCAGGAGGATGGATGTGAGGCCTAGGGATGTAGATGTCAGGGTCTCTATGGACATAGCTCTACGGGGGGCTGAGGGCTATAGGATTAGGGGCGTTGAGGTCAGCTTCATCGTTGAGGCCGATGAGGAGGATCTGGAGCTCCTTAAGCGCTGCGCCGAGTGGGCTGTCAAGTATTGCCATATCACCAGATCCCTAGAGGAGGCCATACCATTGAAGGTGGACTTGAAGGTGAGGCTGAGTCAGTAAGTTTTTCCCTTTTAATCCCATTTAATATCGGTGAACCTTGCCGAACATCGGCATACTCGTCGTGGGAAATGAGATACTCGATGGATTGGTTCTAGACACCAACAGCCACTGGCTGATAAACCAGCTTAAGGCCCTGAGGATGCCGGTTATAGAGCGTATCACCGTTAGGGATGAGGTCTCGGAGATCGCTAAGGCCTTGAGGAGGCTGCTGGAGGATGGATGCGACATCATCTTCACCACCGGCGGCCTTGGGCCGACGCATGATGATAAGACCCTTAGAGGCGTGGCGGAGGCCTTCGAGCTGCCCCTAGAGCTGAATGATGAGGCCCTAGCGATAGTTGAGCGTCAGTATAGGAGGCTCCATGAACTCGGCTTTGTGAGGGAGGCGGAGCTGACGGAGGCCAGGCGGAAGATGGCCATCCTCCCGAAGGGCGCTAGACCCCTAGATAATAGGATCGGCGGAGCTCCAGCTGTATTATTGGAGGTTGGAGACTCCTGGATCATCTGCCTCCCAGGTGTTCCAAGGGAGTTGAAATGGATCTTCGAGAATGAGGTTGTCCCCCTCCTCAAGAGGAGGATGGGTGGAGCCTTCGCCGAGAGGGTTATAAGAATTCAGAGGAGGGATGAATCCACCATCGCTCCAATCCTGGAGGAGGTTATGAGGGAGGTTCCAGGGGTCTACATAAAATCGATGGTCAGACCCCATGGGGAGGGGATTATAAGGCTCTGGGTCTCAGCGCGGGGGGAGACCCAGAGCGAGGTGAAGAGGCTGGTGGAGGAGGCATCTAGGAGGCTGATGGAGAGATTGGGGGGGAACCCTCAAGAGGTGTGATGGATGGTTGAGTGCTGGCTCCCCTACGGCTATACGGAGGTTCACGTATCCATACCCCTCAGAGACCTCGTAGGGGTGGTGGAGCCTAAGATCGGGGAGGTGATCAGGGATGTTGAGACGGCGGTGAGGGAGGCGGCTGAGAATCCCATCAACTGTGAAGCCTTCAGCGAGATGGCGGAGGCCTCATCCATCTCAATAGGCGTCGATGGATCCCTCCCCACCGAGACGGCGATCTCAGCCCTATCAGGACTCCTAGGCATCATAGGGGAGAGATGGAGATTAGAGGATATCTCCATCATCATAGGATTCGGCCTGAGAACCAGAGGCGTCCAACGTCTCCTGAAACAGTTCAGGGAGAGTCTGCCAAGGGGGGTGGAGATTCGAGGGCATACAGCCCAATCGGAGACGGAGGAGCTTGGTAAGACCAGGAGGGGAACCACGGTCAAGGTTTCGAAACCCCTCCAGGAGGGGGAGGTGAGGATCCTCGTTGGAGAGTTCCATCCCGACCCCCTAGCTGGTTTTAAGGGGCCTCACACCGCCATATTGCCCCAGCTCTCCGGATTCGAGACGATAGAGGATGATAGGAGGCTCCACCATCAAGGCTCAACGGGCCTGGGAGTCGTCGATGGCAACCCCATATTGAGGGATTCATGGGAGGCCTTAAGGCTGACCGGCGTCGACGCCTCGCTGTTACTAGTCACCGATCACAGGGGCGGCGTAATAGACATCCTATACGGCGAGGCCGAGGCCCTTTGGAGTGAGGCTCTAGCCGAGTATCGCGACCTTTATTCGGTCGATGTAGAGCCTGCCGACGTCTACATCCTCAGCCCAGGTGGAGGCCGCTTCGACTTCGACCTCTACCACTCTCTATGGGCCTTAAAGGCTCTTGGAAAACCCGAGAGGGGGAGCCGGATCATACTTGTCGCGGAGTGTGGAGAGGGCCTTGGAGCTGAGGGCCTCTTAAAGCTGGCTGGGGTTGAGAAGCTCGGAGAATTGAAGCGTCGATACATGCTAGGCGGAGATGTCCTACACCTCCTGAGGAGTCTTCAGAGAGCTGCTGATATACTCCTCGTATCGACGCTTCCCACCCATCTAGCTGAGCCTCTGGGCTTAGAGGTATATAGGGCCGTGAATGACGCCTTCGAGGCGGCTGGTAGAGGTAGGGTGCTTATTCTACCCTACGCCCTCTCCATCACCCCTAGATGGGAGTGATGAAGACGAAGGTTAGGATGATCATGACGACGTAGAGGAGGGAGAGGAGCTTCCTAGAGCGGCTTAGGGGTGAGACCTCGTCGAGGGGCGCCCCATCCATTCCCCTACTCCACATCATGAAGAGGGCTAGCATGATGGCCATTAGGAAGTAGCCTGAGATGAGGAGGATGAAAATCCCGATGATGGAAACCCTTCTATGCCTCTCACGGCCCAGTAGGGCTCGGCAGATGTGGCCTCCGTCGAGCTGCCAGCTGGGTATGAGGTTGATGAAGGTGACGATGCAGCCGACCCAAGCCGCGAAGGCGATGGGGTGGAGTATTAGCACCATCCCCCTAGGCGTCGGCCTCAGAGCCTGGGCTAGTAGGGAGAGGAGGAGTGGGAAGGGTATGCTCCTAACACTGACGCCTGGAAACCTCATCGACCAGTCGAGGATCTCCTCGGCGGGGACGATGAAGGAGAGCTTTAAGCCTATGACTGCGACGATGAGGGAGACCAGCAGCCCGATGGCTGGGCCGCTGAAGCCTATGTCGAAGAGGTCGTCCCTATTAGTTGGAGGCTCCTTCTGCGTGATGACCGCCCCGAAGGTTCCACCCATGCCTGGTGGGGCGGGTATAAAGAAGGGCATGGAGGTCTTCACCCCCTTATAGATGGCCGCAAATTTATGCCCCAGCTCATGTAGGCCGAAGATGGCTAGGATCGAGGTGGTGAAGAGGATGGCGTTAACGTACGCTGGCACTCCAGGCATGAGGATCCTCGTTAGAACTGGGTTGCTGCTCCTGATATAGCCGTCTACGAAGACCGTCGCCGCCGTCGCCGCTAGGAGTAGTAGATTCACCCTATAATCCTCCCCCCTCTCATCGAGGCGTCTCCGCCCAAGGGTTATGGCATAGCGATCCATGTGAAGGCTCAGCTTCGGTATGTAGCCGAGGGGTTTAAGCCTCTGAACCAGCCCTCTGAAAGCCTCCTTGAGGAGTAGCCTCTCATCGCCAAGGCCTCTCGGCGAGACGATGTAGGTGGGGAGGCCCATCTCAATATATTTGTCGTGAACCTCGAAGTATGCCTCAACGGCCTCGTCGACTGGCGGCTCCGCGACGTAGTAGCTCAAGCTATGCCTTATAGAGGCCGTCAACTCTTAAACGCTTCGTAGGGTTTAAATCGATGCCGAATCACCTATGGGCTGGGCTTGAACCAGGGTTTCAGCATCCGATGCTTCAGGGCTGAAGACCTTGATAGTGTTATGTCCATAAACTTGGAATGTCTCCCTGAGAACTACTCCACCTACTTCTACATCGACCTCTATAGGAGGTTTCCCAAGACCTTCCTCGTCGCGGAGGTGGATGACGAGGTTCAGGGCTATATAATGTGCCGCATCGAGCGGGGCTTCTCGAAGCTTCATACCTTCAGGCCGATGAAGCTCTGCCACGTCGTCTCCATAGCCGTCCGCAAACCCTTTAGACGGAGGGGTATAGCGACGGCGTTGATGCTGGAGGCTATGAGGAATGGCAGATATGAGTATGGCGCCGGTGAGTGCTACCTAGAGGTGAGGGTGAGCAATGAGCCTGCTATAAGGCTCTATGAGAAGCTCGGCTTCGTGAAAGTTAGCCGAAGGAGGGGCTACTACCTCGACGGTGAGGACGCCTGGATTATGGCCCTACCCTTGGAGGAGGGGAAGATATTTTAGCATCGAATCCACTTCCACCTCGGGAGAGATGGATCAGGTCACCCTCTTCGCCCTCGCCCTCCTTGCCTTCTCCTTCACCGTCTTCTACTGGTTTGCGAAGTTCACGGCTAAGCTCATCAGGCAGCACTACGACATCTACAGCCTCCTCTACGCCCTTGAGGAGGCGGAGAAGAGGAAGGGAGAGGAAGAGGGCTAAATATACTGTAGAAGGGAGTCGGGATGCGCCCTCTTCAGCCTCCAGTATCTGAGGCATAGCCTCCATAGGACGAGTATGCCCACAAGCCATAGGAGGGCTGTCCCTGGGACGCCGAGCATGAGGGGTGGAGGCCTAACCCCTGGAGGCGTCAACCTGTAGAACCATAGGTGGAGGCAGTAGAAGAAGAGGGGAACCCTACCAAAGGAGATTATGAAGTCCCTAACTCGACCCGCGAATCCACCTCGATCCTGGAGCACTAAGCCTAAAGCCAGCATGAGGGACATTCCTCCAAGAGTCCAGAGGAGGAAGGCGAGGCTCGGCGGATACTTAGCCATATAGAGCCAATCCATCGCTGTCCACCCCAATCTTGGGAGGATATTCCCATAGCCATTCAGCCATCTGACCAGCAGCCAGAGTATGTGGGCTAGGACGCCGACGCCGATGAGCTTTAGGGTTAAGGCCCTAGGGTCTGAGCGATGTCTCAGCAGGTAGATGCCGAAGCACCATCCGAGACCCATGACGCCAAGCCAGGGTATGATCGGGTAGAGGCCGACGTAGGGATACCAGTCGAAGCTGGCGTCGTGGAGTATCACCCTTAGATACCTCGCCCAAGGCTCAGCTGGAAGCCAATCGAGTTTGATGTAGGTGTGGAGGAGTATCATCGCGAGGGAGGTGGCGAGGATTATGGATGTGGGCAGCAGCCTATAGAGGCTGAAGATGATGAAGCAGCTCCCTATACAGGCCAACACCCCGAAGTATGTCGGCGGAGAGCCGAAGGCCGGTGAGACGACGAAGGCCTCCAGGAGGAGGAGCACACCGCCCCTCTTGATCATCCGTAGGCTTATCTCCCTCTGACTCTGACCCCCCTCAAGTCTACGGGCCGTCGAAAGCGCCAGGGCTGTTCCAGCGAGGAAGATGAAGGTTGGGGCGCAGTAATGGGTGATGAACCTAAGTAGAAACTGGGTGAAGTTTGGGAAGATGGGCCTACGGCCCATGAGGCCCTCTCCGCCTCTATGCCCTGGATTCCAGAAGAGGGAGGCGTGATCCCAGGCCATGAGGAGCATCACTATACCCCTGGCGAAGTCGATGAAGGGGAGCCTTCTATAACCCTGTGAGGCTGAGGGCATCTCAATCAAGGTTTTAACTTAAGATAAGATATTTAGGTGTCTCCCCCCTCTTCTCAGCGGATGAAGAGGGGCCTCATCCCCTGGAGGGAGGTGAGGACATGGGAGTGCACAGCCTGCGGACGCTGCTGCATAGGCTACAGGGTGCCGCTGAAGATGGATGAGTATATCAAGATAACGAAAGTCTACGGCTATGACGTCGTCGAGGTGGGGATGGGGAAAGTCTACCTGAGGAGGGGGCCTGATAATCGATGTGTGTTCCTCAGACCAATACTAGGCCGATGGGTCTGCACCCTACAGTCGATGAAACCCCTCGCCTGTAAGCTCTATCCATTCAGAGTCTATATGAGGCCCCTCTACAACAGGGAGGATGGCTCAGCCTACAATTATAGGGGTAAAACCCTCCACATCTACCTCGACCCCCACTGTGAGGGCATAAGACCTGGAAGGCCGAGTGAACACTTCGTGAGGCATATACTCCCAGAAGTCGTCGAAATCGGGTTGGGGCTGAGGTGGAAGCAGCGCTACACGACCTCAAGGCGAATACACTGGCCCCTCTAAACGTGAACAAGGATGTGAAATCCAGGGGGAATCGGCGGATTATGGAGCTCCACATTATAAGAGGAGTTTAAATCTGACTCCCCTGGGATAGACCCCCTCCCTCTATGGGAAAGGAATTAAGCCTGGCGGCCCTATCCATCTGGATATGAGGGCGGCTCTCTACTACAACAATCGGGATATACGGGTCGTTGAGATGCCCATGCCCCGCATAGGTGCTGGGGAGCTTCTGATGAGGGTTGAGGCCTGTGGTATCTGCGGCAGCGACGTTATGGAGTGGTATAGGGTGCCTAAGGCTCCGAGGGTTTTGGGGCATGAGGCCGTCGGCTTCGTCGAGGAGGTCGGCGAGGGGGTTGAGGGCTTCGAGGTCGGAGACCGAATCTTCGTATCGCATCACGTCCCCTGCAACACCTGTCGAAGATGCCTCCGAGGTGAGCATACGACCTGTGAGACGCTTCATAGAACCAACATCGATCCCGGAGGCTTCGCCGAGTATGCGAGGGTGCCCCGCATAAACGTCGACAGGGGCGTCTTCAAGCTCCCCGATGGAGTCTCATTCCTCGATGGAGTCCTCATAGAGCCTTTGGGCTGCGTGGTTAGGGGTCAGAGGAGGCTGGGCCTTGAGCCTGGGGACTCGGTTCTCATAATCGGAAGCGGTGTGGCCGGCATACTCCACATACAGTTGGCGAGGGTTAGGGGTGCAGGCCCCATCATGGCTGCGGATATAAATGAGTATAGGATGAGGGCTGCCGAGCGCTTCGGAGCCGACGCCGTCCTCGATGCGAGGAGTCCTCTCCCCAGGCAGGTTAGGGAGGCCAACGATGGGCGTTTAGCCGATAGGGTGATCGTCTGCACAGCAGCCCTCGAAGCGATTAAGGCTGCACCTCTCTGCGCCGAGGATGGGGGGCGCATCCTATACTTCGCCCCGACGCCGCCAGGGGTGGAGCTCCCCCTCGACTTCAACGACTTCTGGATGAGGCAGCTGACGCTGACCAGCAGCTATGCGGCGGCGCCATCCGATCTATCGACGGCGATTGATCTCATCAGATATGGGCGGGTGGAGGCTGAGGAGATGGTTACGCATCGGCTTCCATTGGAGCGTATAGCTGAGGGCTTCAGATTGGTGGAGAGGGCTGGGGAGTCGTTGAAGGTTGTCGTCGAACCTCATCAGCAGGTTTCGTAGACGACGTCTAGGCCCCAGCTCTCAGCTCTGTATAGTGGATGGGCGAGGCAGAAGTCGACGCCTCTAAGCATCTCAGCCCAATCCATCTCCGGCGGCCTGGCCCCAGGCCTTAGAGGCATCCACATCAGGTGGAGGGTGAAGCAGATATCTCTCCGCTTAACCCTATGTCTAAGCCTCCTATGGTCTATGGGTTTGAAGCCGAGATACTCCATCTGCCACAGCTTCATCCAGGGGCTGTGATGCCCCTCAAGGGCGATGGTGGCCACACCCTCAGCGTCTCCGATGCTCCTCAGCATCCTCTCCATGAGGAGTTTCCCCAGCCTCCTCCCTCCGGCCCTCCTCAAAACCCATATACAGTTCATCACCCAGATGCCTCTCCCCCTAATCGGGTAGCCTGATGCCTCGGCGGGTGCATATTCGATCTGGCCGACGGCATCTCCGTTGAGGAGGAGAATCTCCTTCCTCAAGCCCCCTGGAATCGCTCTCTTTAGGTATTCACCTCGCTTCCTATATCTTCTATAGGGCATGGGGGAGATGCATTTCCATAGGTAGCGTTCAAATTCTGGTCTATGAACCACATCCACTATCTCGATCATATCGCCCTCAGCCATCCCTGATCGAGATTCCCAGTTTAATCTATAATTTTCATGTTAGCCTCATTGGAGGAGGGGTGTGAGCGCCATATATGCCCCAGCCAGTATCAAGATGTAGGCCGTGACCTTGGACATCCAGCCGCTTAGGCCTCTAACCCTATCGATGAGGTGGTGCTTCGAGTAGGAGACGGCGAGGGATAGGGGGATGAAGAGGGATGCGCATCCGAGGGCGTAGAAGCCGTAGAGGGGAGCCACCCCCTGGAGGCCTGCACCTGCTGAGGTGAAGACGAGGAGTATGAAGACGGGGAGTGAGCAGCCGAGGGAGGAGAGTGCATAGACGACGCCGAAGAGATAGAAGGATAATAATCCCCCAGCCCTTGGGGGAGCTGGATGGGGTAGAATCGAGAGGGTGACCCCTCCCCTCCAGTAGGTTAAGACGCCCAATAGGATGAGTATGAGACCGAAAACGGGGTTGAGAACCCTCCGGCTCATAGGTGCGAAGCCGAGGGCGAGGGATGGGGCTATACCCATGAGGGTGTAGACCGATAGGAAGCCGAGGAGCGTTGTGAGGGCGAGCGTCAAACCCCCTCTGAGGCGGCCAGCCTCAGCGGCGTTGAGGTAATATGCGATATAGGAGGGGAGCAGAGGCAGAGAGCAGGGTGATAGGGGGGAGAGGACGCCGGCTGTGAAGGCGAGTAGAAACCTGGCGAGATCCAACCTATCCACCCAACTGCTGAATGATGAGCTTCAACTTATCATAGGGGGTGTAGGCGCCTCGATATCTGATGACCCCCTCATCGTCGACGACTATGACCATGGGGACATAGGTGACCTTATATAGGATGCCAGCCTCAGGGGAGTGGCCGTAGAACCAGGTGACGCCCATCTGCCTCACCCATTCGCCGCTCGGCTTCTCAGAGGGGTCGACGTCGATGGAGACGAGGCAGACCCCCTCCCCAAGCTCGGCTGCCAACTTCCTGAAGGCCTCTATCTGCTTAGTGCAGTAGGGACACCACATCGTCGAGAACTCGATGACGACGATCTCACCTCTATGCCCCGAGAGTGTGAAGGTGGAGCCGTCGACGCCGGTGACCGTGAAGTCCGGAGCCTTCATGCCGACGTAGACTCCCTCCTCTATATGCTCAGCCCTAGGCCTCATGAGGAGGTATAGGCCTCCCCCCAAGGTTGCGGCGATGATGATGGCGGCGGCTATGTAGATGCCCCTCATCCCATCCACCCGTGGAAGCTCACCGCTCCTCCACCGGATAGGCGACGGCTATGGCTGTTCTAATACCCCTGAAGGCGGTGGGATAGTCGTCAAAGGTCATCCTGATGGTTCTGCCATCAACCCTCTCAGCGTAGGGCATTAGGGCAGCGACGTCAGCCATCGTCGAGGTGACAAATCTCATCCTCACCTCAACCGGCTCATCAACCCTGAAGGGCTTGAACTCATCGAGGGCCTTTAGGGCTTCTGAGGCCTTCTCCCTAATCAGCCTCCTCGCCTTAGCGGGGTGTAGACATCTCGCCGCATATCGGCTGACGCCCCATTTGACGGCGGCGCCCCTGATATTCGGCACCAGCCTCCTCGCCTCCTCGACGACGGCCTGGTCTCCCGAGATGAAGATGGAGGGGACTCCATGGCATCCCGCTAGGGCTGCGTTAAGGCCGAACTCCCCCATCTCAACGCCGTTGATGTAGATGGCATCGACGACACGGCCTGAGATGGTGTGGCATAGGACTCCCCGCTCGGTTCCCTTCATGGAGTGGTAGCCGACGTAGAGGGCTGCATCGAAGCTTTCGTCGATTCCCTCCATCATCATCCATGGCCTTGGGGAGCCCCTGATGAGCACGGCGGCCTCATGAACCTCCTCTGGTGGGAGGTTGCTCATACGTCCATGGGAGTCGGCGACCACAACCTCATCGGCTCCGGCCTCGAGGACTCCCTCTATGGCGGCGTTTAGGTCTCCGACCATCAGTCTCCTACAGGCCTCATATTCCTGCGGCCTCCTTCTAAAGTCAACCTGGCTCCAATCAACGATGCCGCTGATACCCTCCATATCGATGGAGATGTAAACCTTCAAAGCTCCCAGATATAGAGGCATCTAACCATCATATAAGCTCAGCCCCTGCCCCTTGGAGGCTTGTAGAGTATTGGAGCTCCACAGTATATGCAGAGCTGGGTCTTGGGAACCAGATGTCCACAGCGCTTGCAGACTACGAGTATGTCGAGGCCGTCGCCCTTCAACTCTCCCTTCGCCTCTCATCCCCTTTTAAAAGGTATGCGAACCCTCTCTGTGATGGGGGATGGGTGAAAGTGGCTGTTAGACCCATCTTCGATCCAGGCGTCGGGAGGCCCATGAGGGTGGCCTGCTTCATGTCAGGCTCCGGAACCAACACCAGGAAGATCATCGAGCGCTCCCTCGAGGCCGATGCGAGATATGAGGTGGCCCTCATCTTCACGGATGTCCGAGACGACCGCCTCGATAAGAGCGGGGAGAAACGCTGTAGGGCCCTGGACATAGCGGAGGAGTATGGAATACCCTATGAGTGTATAGACATCCTCGACTTCTATAGGAGCCATGGCCATAGAACAAAGCGAGACCTATCGCTTAGACCCCTATACGATGAGGAGGTGGCGAGGCTGATAGAGCCCTATGGCATAGATGTCATCGCCCTCGCAGGATATATGAGCATAATCACGAAGCCCCTCCTCGACAGGTATCCTGGGAGGATCGTGAATGTCCATCC
>JAPDJB010000144.1 GCA_029259285.1 Candidatus Bathyarchaeota archaeon
TTCTCACTCCGCCGCCGACGTAGATCAGGGGGCTATCAGCCCCCAATAGCAGCTCGGCTGCCTTCCGAAGCTGCTCAACATCCCCCTGAGGCTGACTGACGGGAACCCGCCCCCGAATGTCAAGCTCCTCCTCTGGAATGTCAACCTTCACCTTGTGGAGGTCGAAGGGTATATCCAGCAGGACAGGGCCAGGCCTTCCGGAGAGGGCTGTGTTTAGGGCGTTGGCGACATATTGGGGGAGAAGCTCTATCCGATAGAGCTTCCAGCTCCTCTTGAACATGGGCGTCAAGGCCTGGAACTGGCCGTCGGGCTGCGTCGAGTCGAACTCCTCGTAGCAGGTCTTACCGGCGAACTCGGTGGGTATGTCGCCGACGATGTAGAGGACGGCGGAGCAATCCTGGGCTGCTGTGGCTATGGCGAGCTGGGCGTTGAGGGCTCCAGGGGTGCAGGTGAGGCAGACGACTCCAGGTTTACGGGTCGCCCTATAGTAGCCGTCGGCGGCCATGCCGGCGATGGTCTCCGTGTGGCAGGTGATGAAGCGGATACCCTCCTTTATGAAGCCGTCTATGAGGCCGATGTTCCCATGGCCTGGGAGGCCGAAGACGTATTCTATGCCATAGCTCTTGAGGCATTTAGCCAGAATCTCACCGCATCTCAACAGCAAGGTTGGACACCTATCGGAGAGTGGGGCGCATCGGTTTTATCCTTTTGCTCCCCTCCTAACACCATAATGACAGGGATCGCCGTCCTCGGAGCTGGCGCCGGTGGATGCGCCGTCGCCCACCGCTTCGCGGAGCAAGGCTTCAAGGTCTCATTATATGATGTCGATGAGGAGAGGATCAAGGGGATCAGGAGGCGGGGAGGCGTGGAGACGAGGGGGGAAATTGAGGGATTCCAGGAGCTCAAAGCCTATATGGAGCTGTCTGAGGCCCTGAGAGATATGGATTTCGCCGTGGCCGTTGTCCCCAGATATGCGCATCAAACCCTCGCCGAGGCCCTGGCGCCGCATTTAAGGGGGAGACCCATAATCCTGCTGCCTGAATCCACCTTCGGGGCGCTCCACCTCGCCAAGACGCTTAGAGAGAGGGGTGAGCATCGCTCAGCGATCGGCGGGACTCCTACACTCCCCTATGCAGCTCGACTCATAGAGCCCGGCCTCGTCGACGTCTATCTCATCGTCAAAACCCTCCTCTTCGCAGCCTTCCCAGCCTCAGAGACCGAGGAGCTCCATGAGCTCCTTGAGGGGGTTTATCCCCAGGTGGTGAGGGCTGAGAGCGTCCTGGAGACGAGCCTCAACAACGGGAATCCCGTCACCCATCCCGCTCCGGCTTTGCTGAACGCTGCGAGGATCGAAGCAGGTGAGGACTTCCTCTTCTATCGAGAAGGCATAACGCCCTCGATAGCATGGATAAATCAGCGGGTCGACGAGGAGCGTCTAAGCCTCTGCAGGGCCCTAGGCCTAAAGGAGATCGGAGTCATAGAGCGGTTGAGGATGCTGGGCTACATCGACTTCGAGACCGACAACCTCTATGAGGCCTATGTGGGGAGTAGGCCCTTCTCCAGGATCAAGGCTCCTAAGACTCTGCAGCATCGATACATCACGGAGGACATACCCTACGGCCTCGTCTCCTATGCATCGCTGGGCGATCTACTAGGCGTCGAGACGCCGACTATGGACACCCTCATAAACCTCGCCTCACTGCTGATGGATGTGGACTACTGGGCTGAGGGCGTAACGATGAGAAGACTCGGATTGGAGGGGCTGACGATGGAGGAGCTTAAGGAGTTCGTCGAGGTGGGCGTCTCACCGAAGGTGGAGTGGGCGAAGGGTTAAGAGGTGGATGCCTCTAAGCTCTACGGGTTGAAGCCCATAATCTTCGAGGAGTATCCAGGGCTGGAGAAACTCCCCTGGATGGAGCTGGGGGATTTCCCCACACCTGTGGAGCATCTAAAACGCTTCGGGGAGGCCGTCGGCCTCGAAAACCTATACATAAAGAGGGATGACAGGAGCTCAAAGCTCTACGGTGGGAATAAGGTTAGAAAGCTGGAGTTCATACTCGCCGACGCTAAGAGGAGAGGGCGTAGAACCCTCATAACAGCCGGAGCCGTCGGCTCAAACCAGGTTCTGGCCACCGGAATCTATGGGCGGCAGCTCGGCTTCAGGGTGATAGGCATCGTCATGGATCAGCCCAACGCCGAGTATGTCCGCCGGAATCTGCTGCTAGACCACCACTTCGGCGTCGAGCTCCACCATACACATTCGATGACGGGGGCCTACCTCAACTTCTTCGGCATCTACCTAAAGGAGCTCCTCCTCGGCCATAAGCCCTACCTGGTTCCACCTGGGGCGAGCAGCCCCCTCGGCAACGTAGGCTATGTGAACGCCGCCTTCGAGCTTCGCAGCCAGATCGAGGAGGGGCTTCTGCCCGAGCCCGACTACATAATCGTCGCAGCCGGAAGCCTTGGGACGGCTGCGGGTCTCTACCTCGGATGCCGGTTGGCGGGGCTGAAGACGGAGATATTGGCAATACAGGTGGCCATGCCCTCCTTCACAAATCCAAAGAAGTATGCGAATCTCGTGAATGAGACCGCACGATTCATGCGTCGATACGATGAATCCATACCCCCGATAAGGGTGTCGGAAGACGATCTCAAGCTGATAACGGATTATCTCGGTGAGGGGTATGCCTACTTCACCGAGGAGGGGGTGAGAACTGTGGATTTGATGCGGAGGCTGGAGGGCATACAACTCGAGCATACCTATACGGGGAAGGCTCTCGGCGGAGGCGTCGACTGGTTGAGGAGGCATGGGCTGAGCGATAAGGTGATCCTCTTCTGGGACACCTACAACTCCGTGGACCTCACACATCTAATTGAGGGGGCTGACTACCATGAGTTGCCGAGGTCTCTGCATCGATACTTTGAGGAGCCGACTCAGGAGGAGCTGTGGAGGAGGGCTTAGGCCTCCTTCCTGCTGAAGAGGTAGGTTCCAAGGCCGAGCATGATGAGTGTGAAGGCGGTGAGAACCCCTATGCTGAGAGCTATGTTGATTTTGTTCACCCCTATGAGGAGGGTTCTGAGGGCGTCGACGCCGTAGGTGAGGGGATTCAGCAGGATGAGGAGTCTCAGCCATGTTGGACACTGATCCAGAGGCCATAGGGCGCCGCTGAGGAACCACATGGGCATGGTTGTGAAGCGCCCGATCCTCTGGAAGCTGGCCGCCCTCTCCAACCCCGAGGCCAAGGCGAGACCCAAGGCCATGAAGGCCATCGACAGCAAAGCCATCACCCCGAGGGAGGCTGCGAGGCCGAGGGGGCTGTTATACCTCACGCCGAGCAGGAGGGAGAGGCATAACACTATGAGGCCCTGGATGAAGGCCGTTGTGGCTCCGCCCAGAACCTTACCGGTCACTATTGCACCTCTGGAGATTGGGGCGACGAGAATCTCCTTGAGGAAGCCGAACTCCAGGTCGTAGAGAACAGAGACGCCTCCGAAGAAGGCTGTGAAGAGGATGTTCTGAGCGATGACCCCTGGGGCGAGGAAGGTGAGATATGAGACCCCTGAGACTCCAAGCCTCACAGAGCGTCCCATTCCAACGCCGAAGATGAAGAGCCAGAAGAGGGGTTGCATCATCGATGAGAGGAGGCTAGCTCGATCCCTCCTCCACCTCAACATCTCCCTCAGCCAGATCGTGTATATGGCCTTCAACTCCCCCATAGGGTTCACCTCCCCCTCCTCATCATACGCATCCTCCACATCATCATAGGCTCCGGAGCCTGAGATCGAATGCGTTCACCTGTGAAGTAGAGGAAGACGTCATCGAGACTCGGCTTCCTGAGGCTGACGGAGTTCACGGATACGCCGACCTCCTCCGCAAGCCTGAGCAGGACTGGTATTAGGGCCTCCCCATCCTTCTCCATCAGGGTGATCTGCCCCCTCACCATCTGTATATTCCTGGCGAGGCCTCTTCTACGGATGGCCTCCATCAGCCTCTTGGCTTCTGGGCCTACCTCCAGGGTTAATACGTCGCCTCCTACGATGCCCTTCAGCTTCTCAGGGGTGTCCAGGGCGACGATACGCCCCTTATCGATGATGGCGACTCTATCGCAGAGTTGGTCAGCCTCCTCCATGTAGTGCGTCGTCAATATGATGGTCACCCCCTCCTCCCTGTTGATCCTTGAGATGTAGCTCCAGACATGCCTCCTGCTCTGTGGATCCAATCCAAGAGTTGGCTCGTCGAGGAAGAGAACCCTTGGATGATGCAGTAGACTCCTGGCGATCTCCAATCTCCTCCTCATACCCCCAGAGTAGGCTCTGACAAGCCTATCGGCCCAGTCCTGGAGCTCCACGAGCTGTAGGAGCTCCTCGATGCGGGCATCCATCTCCCCCTTGGGGACGTCGTAGAGCCTGGCGTGGAACTCCATGTTCTCCCTCCCCGTCAGCTCCAGGTCGAGGGATGGCTCCTGGAAGACTATTCCAATAACCCTCCTCACGGCATCAGGCTCCCTCCGGATGTCGTAGCCGCAGACCTCCGCCGTCCCATCTGAGGGCCTTAGAAGTGTCGTCAACATCTTTATTGTGGTGGTCTTCCCCGCCCCGTTAGGGCCGAGAAGTCCGAATATCTCCCCCTCCTCCACCTCGAAGCTGATGTGATCGACGGCGAGGAGGTCGCCATAAAACTTAGTCAGCCCCGAAACCCTAATCGCCTTCACCATCCCCCCACCTCCCTGAGACGTCGACAATAGAAGTCGAGGAGCTCCTCGATCACAGGTTGACGATCAGCCAGCGCCTTTAGACCAGACCTCAGAAATTCTAATCCCCGATCGGTTATCCGGTAGATGCGTCTCCGACGCCCCGAGCCGGCCTCATCCCAACTCGATTCGAGGAGGCCCCGTCTCTCCATCCTCCTCAGCATCGTGTATAGGGTTCCGGTCTCGATTCCTCCCTCAGGGATGTAGCCCCTATCCCTCAACGCCTCCATGAGGGCGTAGCCGTGCATAGGCTCCTCGGCGAGGAGTCGGAGGAGAAGGAGGGTGAGCCAACACCTCCCTGGATGACAGCTATCGGCATCCATCTCCATGTAACTCGGCTACCTGTAACAATGTTAGATATAAATCTTGTGAAACCATTAATTATCCCTCCCCCCACCTCCTATTTGGGTTGAGGCGGAGATACATATACTGCCCTAAATGTGGAGCCAGAAACGAGGTGGAGAACAACTTCTGCGCCATGTGTGGAGCTCCTCTGAGGGAGGCTGCCAGGAGGGTTTTAGCCGCCAAGCCATCGACTCCACAGCCTAAGCCGGCTTCAAGGATTCCACCCCACGTCCAGCAGACCCTAAGCCCAGGGATGCTCGTCTACCTCTTCTACGACAAATACTTCGATATGGAGTATCACAGCAGGGCTGACATGGCGGTGGCGGCCACCCTCTACGCCCTGGAGGCTGAGGGATATGTGGCCCTAACCCCCTCTAAGAGGGGGAGGATCAGGAAGCTGAGGGACTTCGATCCTGGGAGATTCGGCTACCTCTCGAAGCCGATACATAAGCTGAGGGTGGGGAAGAGCATAAACATCTATGAGCTGGTGAAGAAGGCTGGGAGGAAATGTGAGTATCCCATCTCACGTCTCATGGAGCTGATAGTTGAGAACGACTTGACGAGGGAGACATGGAGCTTCCTCTACAAGGAGAAGGTTCGTAAGGTGGAGAGGTCGCTGCTGGATAGACTACTCCTCATCCCAGGGGAATATAGGTCGATTGAGGAGAGAAAGAGGAATATAAGGCTCTATGAGCCTCAGGCCCAGAGGCTGAGTCAACTGGTGAAGAGGAGGATGGAGGCCTATCCTGAGATGCATAGACTCATAGTGAGGGAGTGTTCAAAGGCCTTAGAGGACTTGGAGTATGTCCCACCCAAGTATTAGGCTGAAGAGGAAAATCCTGAGACATATAGACTTGGAGAGGGTTGTAGGCGTCATCCTCTTCGGCTCCACAGCTCGATCGGAGGCTGACCGATTCAGCGACATAGATGTCGCCATCTTCTGGGATCGAAACCTAAACCGCTATGAGAGGCTCAACATCGAAGGCGTGGAGGTTGAACTCCTCTGGTATCCGATAAGGCAGCTCGCCGAGACCTTCGATGAGGGCATCAGGGATAGGGGAGATACATGGATGAAGACCTGCTTCTGGCTCAACCTCCTCAGGGGAGGAGTCATAATCCATGATGGAGATGGAACGCTCGCCGACTATAGGGAGAGGGCCATAGATTGGAGGTGGAGGGGGAGGGAGCTGAAATCAACCCTCGAAGTCCTGAGGATGGATTTGAGGATGGCTGAGAGACTCCTCGAAGAGGGGAGGGACATCGAGGCGACCCTATGCCTGAGAGACGCCTTAAACCTAATGATAGTCCACCATCTCATGTCGAGGGGTGAGATACCAAGCTATAGACCTAAGGAGATCAACAGGGTGGCGGCGCAGCTCGGAGAGGGATACCTCACCCTATACAGGGAGTTGATGGGACTCGTCGAGAGACCCAAGGTGGATGAGGTTCTCGCCATCTGCAGCCGGATACACTCAAGATTCAGGAGGTGGAGTCCCACCGTTGAGAGGAGCTTCAGGGAGACCCTCAAATCCGCTGCGAGGGAGGATGTAGAGCTAATGCTCCTATCAGCGAGGCATTACGCCCTAAGAGCCCTGAGGGAGGCGTTGATGAGACGGGAAATAGAGGTGAAGCTGGAATACTTCAACTCGGAAAGTCATATAAGGCTGCTTGAGAGGGCTGAGGGAGTTGAGGACGACATCCTAAACGGCTATCTAAGGCTTCAAACCCTGGGTAAACCCCTCGACATCGAGAGGCTGAGGGGGACTCCATTATAAGTGGCTACCACTTATAACGTCTCACCGCTTTAGGCTCCGGAGATAGTCGACGATCCGCTCGTGTATCGGCGTGCCCGTCGCCTCAATGAGAGCCGTGAAGCCTGGATAGCAGTTGGCCTCCAAGACGTAGGCCCTACCATCGAGGCCTGGGAGAATGTCGATGCCTGCGACCCTGAGGCCGACAGCCTCAGCGACCTCGACGGCCAGCTCATCGTAGATCGGCTCCGTGAAGGCCTCAGCCTTGGCTCCGAGGCTGACGTTATACCTGAAGTCCTCGGGATTCGACCTCTTCTCACGGCCTACCACCTCGCCGTCGATGATGAAGCATCTGACATCATAGCCCCTGTTGGGTATGTATTCCTGGAGGTAGAAGACTCCCTGGCCATACACCCTATTATACCAGGTGAGGAACTGCAGTAGGTCTCGACGGCTTCGAATCCTGTCGAGCATGACGACGCCTACACCTCTACCCCTACAGAGGGGTTTGAGAACGACGTTTCTCCCCACATCTAGGAGACGAGCTGCGAACTCATAGGCCATCTCCACATTCTCGGTGATCAGCGTCTCGGGATGAGGCAGCCCAAGGGATCTGAGCTTGAGGGTTAGATGACCCTTCGAGTAGTTCAGTATGCTCTCAACGGGGTTGACGACGACGCCCATCTCATCGAAGACCCTGAGGATCTGAAGCCTATGGAGGAGCTCCAGGGGTGAAACCCTATTTAGGATGTTGCTTCCAATATAGTAGACGTCAGACTCCAGCTCACGGGTTGGAGGTAGACTGACATCCCAGGGTGCAAGTATCCTAGTCTCTATGCCTCTCCGCCTCGCCTCTCCAGCTATCAGCCTAACCTCGGGGAGGGCCGGCTCATCTGTGAAGATGGTGAGCTTCAACTCATCCCAGCTCGACTAGATAAGCCGCACCTATAAATCCTCCCGAGGAGGGGAGGCCTCTTATAGGCCTCTAGGCTCACTGATGTTGATGACCCTCAGAGAGGCAGCCCTCATCATCCTCATCCTCTTAGGCTTCTCCCTCCTCCTCACCGATGGAGGAGTCCCCCTCAGCTTTGCGGCTCTGATCCTCGGCCTACTACTCGTCTTCCTATCCAGCGACCCCGTCGTCGAGGGCTTCAAGGGGCTAAGCCTCCACACGGGCCTATCGGAGTATATAACCGGAATCGCCTCAAGTCTGGCGTCAAACCTGCCGGAGGCAGTGTTAGCCGTCTTCATGGCCTTCTCACCCCATCTCAGGGAGGTGGCCGTCCTGACGGTTATGCTCGCCTCAGCCTTCAACGGCCTACTCCTGGGACTACTCATCATCATGCTCACCCTGGAGGGTGGAAGGATAGTGATCCCGAGAAGGGAGATGGAACACGAGGTGGAGGTTATGCGTATAACCGTCGCCTTCACCCTCCTCATCTTCGGAGCAGGCGTCATCATCAACCTCTTCCACGGCGAGCCACATCTCCCAAGGGAGGTGCCCCCCTTCCTCCTCCTCGCCTATCTCAGCTATCTCTACTTCATAGGCCGAGGAGCCAGGAGGGATGAGGGCGCTAAGGCTGAGAGTGGCTGGATAAGGATGCTTATCCTAGGCCTAATCGGCATAATCCTCAGCGGGGAACTTATATCCAGCTCCCTGGAACTCCTCGTCGAACGCTTCAGGGTTCACATCGTCATCGCCGCCACCCTGATAGGCTTCGCTGGGAGCATACCTGAGCATGGCCTAGCCCTCCTCGGAGCCAGGAGAGGGCACGTCGAGCTTGGAGTCTCAAATCTCCTCTCAGGCATAGTTCAAAGCATCATGCTCATCTTCCCCCTCCTATCCATCCTCATCCCCATAGAGCTTGACGGCTACGTCCTCTATCAGCTCCTAGCCATCTCGACGACGCTTTGGATGGTGAAGAAGGCCATCGTCGACGATGGATGCTTCACCCTCGATGAGGGCGTCTCAATACTTCTAGCCCATCTACTAGGCATAGTTCTCTTCGACGAGTTGAGCAGATTGATCTAATCCCCCCCATTCAACAGGAGGGCTATGAGGGCTACAGCCACTCCGGCTGTAACCATCTTAAGCCCAGAGTAGATGAGGTTCTCACCGCTGACCCTTCCGAGATAGACGCCGAGGAGGAAGAGGGTGAGCAGCGATGAAGCGATGGAGGATGGGAAGGCGATGCCTGGAGGTAGCAAACCATAGAGGGAGAGGGCGAAGGGTATCAACGATGGAACCGAGGCGAGGAAGGGGGCAGCCCCATCTACGAGGGCTGCGAAGAGGGAGATATACCTCGAAGCCTCACCGTGGATCGTATTCTTCAAATCGATGAGCATAGCCCCCTCCAGGTCGTTGAGGTCACGTTCACGCTCAGCCCTCTCAGCGAGATAGGTTCCTGAAAAGCCTGAGACGGCCATGGCGAAGCCGCCCATGAGGATGACTCCAAGGATGGATGCAGGCTCCTTGAGGCCGGTGATGTAGGCTCCCATGACGACGCCGAGGCTCGTCATAGCCCCATCAAAGGCGTTCACAGCGAAGTATCTACGCAATATGCCCTGAGCCCTGGTAACCCGAATATACTCCCCTACGTCGCCCATCCACTCGGAGAGCCAGAGCCTCAGCCTCCTTAGCCTACTTTCACCTTCCCCCTCCGAGCTCATAGAAGCCGTCAAATACCACTGCACTCCTCCTTACGAGAAGTCTGGGAGTTTTCCCCCATAGGGTCTGCACTCAATTTTAGTGGGGAACCCAGGGATAATTAAACTTTATGAATCTAATGTGGAAAGGATAATTGGGGGATGCGTCCCTCGGAGGTCTATGAAGGGTTTGAAGTCTCCCAGGGTTAGATATCTGGTTTTAGATGTCCTAAAGCCCCATGCACCCCCCCTCCCAGAGTTCGCCTCCTACCTGGCGGAGCTGAGGGGGGTAACCAAAGTGGATGTAAGCCTCGTGGAGATGGATGAGAGAACCGAGAGCCTGAGGGTTGTCATACACGGCGTCGAGATAGACTTCGAGGAGCTTAAGGCTCACATGGAGAGGCGGGGAGCCGTCATTCACAGCGTAGACCAGGTCATCGTCGAGAAAGATTGAAGCCATGAAGCCTCAGAGACTCAGGCCGCCGATCCAGCCCTTCATAGAGGCTGAGACACCCTACGAGGAGGCGGATTACATCATCCTCGGCGCCCCCATCGACGAGACAGCCTCCTATAGAAGGGGAGCGAGATTCGCGCCTCAAGCCATAAGGCGGGAGAGCATACACCTCGAAACCTACAGCCCGAGGACGGGGCTCTTCCTCGAAGACTTAAGGGTGGCGGACATAGGCGACGTAGAGGTGGAGGCTCAAAGCCTCAATGAGAATCTAACCCTACTAGAGGAGGCGATAGGGAGAATCAAGGAGGATGAGAAGACCCCAATAATGCTTGGAGGGGAGCACACCGTCACCCTCGCAGCCCTCAGAGCCTTAAGGCCTCAGGTGATCGTCAGCCTCGACGCCCACCTCGACCTAAGGGACAAACTCCTCGGCCTAAAGCTCTCACATGGAACCTTCATGCGTAGAGCCCTCGAGGAGCTGGAGCACCGCCTCATAGTGCTGGGATGCAGAGCCCTCTCCAAGGAGGAGCTCCAATACGCGGAGGAGCATTCCGAGAGGATTAGATGGATCAGAGCCTCTAAGGGCCTAGAGTAGGCGTTGAGAACCCTAAGGGAGTGGATGGGGGAGGCCTCGAGGGTTTACGTCACCATAGATATGGACGTCTTAGACCCCTCCGAGGCTCCAGCCGTTGGAAATCCAGCCCCAGAGGGGTGGAATACATCGACTCTCCTAGACCTACTGGCTGAGACCCTCGATCATCGAGTTGTGGGCGTCGACGTCGTGGAGGTAGCCCCCCACTACGACTCCGGTGGAACAAGCCTCTTAGCCGCCTACATCGTCCTGGAGCTCCTCTGCCTACTGGAGGGGGGGAGACAGGCCTATTAGTGGGGAAGCCCTCAGTAGTAGGGGTGAGCAGCATAGAGGTGAAGGGGAGGATAGCCCCCGAAAACATGCCAACCTGCTACCTACTCTCAGCTGGCTACGATGGAGAAGCGGAGAAGGCCTTCCTCCGCCTCTACGAGCCGAGGGGGCAGCGCATCTATCTCTGGTACGACAACACGGGGCATCTCCCCTACTGCATATCCAAGAGACCTAGGGAGGAGCTGGAGCGAATCGAGGAGCTTGTGAAACATCCAGGCTTCCTACGATTGGAGGAGATCAAGCGATACGACGCCCTCCGAGATGAGTGGATAAAGGTGACTAAGGTTGTAGCATCAAACCCCCTCGCCATAGGGGGGCAGGGCAAGAGGGATATCAGACATATACTCGGCGAGAGCTGGGAGAGCCACATCAGATACTACCAGAACTACATCTACGACCACGCCCTCATCCCTGGAATGCCCTACAGGATCGTGGACGGTAAACTCGTCGAGGATTACAGGCTGCCCAAGGATGTTGAACGTCGATTGGGGGAGCTCCTCAAAGAGGTTGAACCGGAGTTCAGGGAGAAGATGCTTGAATGGGTTAGGCTGCTGGAGTGCCCCATCCCCAAGATTAGGAGGGCTGCCATAGACATCGAGGTTGGGGGAGCCGTCGCCGAGAGAGTTCCAAACCCAGAGAAAGCTGAGGATCCCATCATAGCCGTCTCAGTGGTCTCCAGCGACGGCGTTAGGAGGGTTCTCCTACGGGGTGGGAGGAGGGGTAGATTAGAGGTGGATGGAGCCGAGGTTGAGCTGATGCCGGAGGAGGAGCTTATCCGTGAGGCCTTCAAGGTGCTGGACGACTATCCGGTCATCCTCACCTTCAACGGCGACGACTTCGACCTAAGATACCTCAGGAACAGGGCTAAGAGGCTTGGCTTCCCGAAGGAGGCGATACCCATATCCATCGGCAGACGGTTCGCATCTCTACGCTATGGACTCCACATCGACCTATACAGGTTCTTCCAGAACAAATCCATACAGGTCTACGCCTTCGGAGACCGATACAGGGAGAACACCCTCGACGAGGTGGCCTCAACAATCCTCGGCAAGGGAAAAATAGAGGTCACGGAGATCTCAAAGCTCACTGAGCGAGAGCTGGCCAGATATTGTCTAAGGGATGCGGAGCTAACCTATGAGCTGACAGCCTTCAGCGACGACCTCGTCATGAGATTGATGGTTCTCCTAAGCCGCATCAGCAAGATAACGCTTGAGGATGTCACCAGGCAGGGCGTAAGCCGATGGATACTAACCCTCCTCGAATATGAGCATCGACGCAGGGGATGGCTGATACCGAATGTTGAGGACATAATAGAGGTTAAGGGCGTAACGGCGACGAGGGCCATCATAAAGGGGAAGAAGTATCTCGGAGCCATAGTCACGGCGCCCAAGCCTGGAGTCCACTTCGACGTAACCGTCCTCGACTTCGCCTCGCTTTATCCATCAGCCATAAGGAACTGGAACCTCAGCTATGAGACCATCCTCTGCCCCCACGAGGAGTGTCGAGGCAACCTCATACCAGGGACGCCGCACTGGGTCTGCACTAAGCGTCGTGGGATGATGAGCCTCATCATCGGAAGCCTCCGAGACCTCAGGGTGAGATGGTATAAGCCGCTATCCAAGAACCCTGAGATACCGGAGGAGGAGAGGGCCTACTACAACGTCGTCCAGAGCGCCTTGAAGGTCTTCCTAAACGCCGCCTACGGAGTCTTCGGCTCAGAGGCCTTCCCGCTGTATTGCCCCCCACTGGCTGAGAGCACTGCAGCCATAGGGCGCTATGCGATGATTAGCGCCGTCGAGGCCGCCAGGAAGCTGGGCATAGAGGTCGTCTACGGCGACACGGACAGCGTCTTCCTCGAACACCCCTCAAAGCATCAGATCGAGAGCCTCATAAAATGGGCTGACGAGGAGCTGGGCATAGAGCTGGACGTCGATAAGGTCTATAGATACGTCATCTTCTCCAGGAGGAAGAAGAATTACCTAGGCGTCTACCCCGATGGAAGCGTCGATATAAAGGGGTTGACCGGCAAGAAGAGGCATATTCCACCGCTTTTGAAGAGGGCCTTCCAGGAGCTAACCAGAATCCTCGGGAGGGTTGAAAGGCCTGAGGATATGGAGGAGGCGAAGGAGGAGATCAAGAAGCTCGTCCAATCGATCTATAGAAGGCTGAAGGAGAGGGACTTCGAGCTG
>JAPDJB010000076.1 GCA_029259285.1 Candidatus Bathyarchaeota archaeon
TGAATCTAACATCCCTATCCCCTAAGAGTTGGAGAGGAGGCTGAGCGAATTAAACCCTGGGGAAAGCGGGATAATATCGAGGATAGAGGGGAGGGGGGAGGAGAGGAGGAAGCTGTTAGACATGGGATTGGTGATGGGTACGAGGGTAACCGTCGTCAGGAGGGCGCCGCTTGGAGACCCAATTGAGCTGCTGGTGAAGGGATACAACCTCAGCCTAAGACTCGACGAGGCTGAGGGGGTCTACGTCAAGCCGGTGGAGTGAGATGAGGATGCCACTAGGCCTAGCGCCCGAGAATAGGGTGGTTAGGGTCGTGGAGGTGAGGGGAGGGAGAGGCCTCATCAGGAGGCTGTCGGAGCTCGGATTCCTCAAGGGCGAGTGGGTGAGGGTTTTGAAGTCAGGGCCCTCTGGACCAGCCCTCGTCGAGGTTAAGGGATCGAGGATCGCCCTAGGTCGAGGCGTATTGATGAGGATAATCGTGGAGTGTGTCCCTCCATGAAGGAGATAGAGGTAGCCCTAATAGGGAATCCAAATGTGGGCAAATCCCTCATATTCAACAACCTAACTGGGGGCAGGGCCCACGTCGGGAACTGGCCTGGCAAGACCGTTGAGAAGAAGGAGGGTAGATGCATCCATAAGGGGGTCACGATGAGGATCATAGACCTGCCAGGGGTCTACAGCCTGACAGCAGCTTCAATAGACGAGTTGATCGCCAGGAGCTATATAGTTGAGGAGAGGCCGGATGTCGTCGTGGACATCGTGGACGCATCAAACCTGGAGAGAAACCTATACCTAACATTACAGCTCCTGGAGCTTGAGGCGAACCTCGTCATCGCCCTCAACAAGAGCGACATCGCCGAGGGTTTAGGATATGAGATAGATGTCAAAGGGCTTTCGGAGCTCCTCGGCGTCCCAGTCGTCCCAACCATCGCCACGGTCAAGGTGGGGATGGAGGAGCTTAAGGATGCCATAGTTGAGGCATCTAAGAGGGGGGTGAAGGCCAAGGTGAGATATAGGGAGGATATCGAGGAGCTCATCGAGAGAATCGGGGATATACTGAAGAGGGATGAGAACCTCACCAAGAAGTATCCCGCCAGATGGTTGGCGATAAAGATCATCGAGGGAGACGGGGAGGTGATGAGGCTCATAGAGGAGCGGGGCCTCATCGAGGAGCTGAGGGAGGTGATTGGATGAGCGTTAGGGAGGTTTTAGGGGAGGAGCCTGAGGTTGCGATGGCCGAGGAGAGGTATAGGGTGATAGGTGAGATACTCTCAAAGGTATTTAGGGGTGCGAGGCCCCTCACCCCCTCAGACCTATTAGATAAGGCCTTCCTCAACAGGGGTTTAGGCATACCGATATTCCTAGCCTTATGGTGGGCCCTCTTCAGATTCACCTTCGACGTCTCAGCCCCCCTCTCAGACCTGATAGACATCATCTTCTCAAGGCTTGGAGAGTTCGCCTCATCCCTCATAGGGAATGAGTGGTGGTCAGCCTTCGTCTCAGACGCCATCTGCGGAGGCCTTGGAGGGGTGCTAGTCTTCATCCCCCCAATCTTCTTCCTATTCCTCGGCCTAGCACTCCTTGAGGACAGCGGATACCTCGCCAGGGCAGCCTTCGTCGTCGATAAGATTCTACGCCCCTTCGGCCTACAGGGGAGGTCTTTCATACCCCTCCTCCTAGGATTCGGATGTAATATACCAGGCATCATGGCGACGAGAACCATACCCTCTGAGAGGGATAGGATATTAACGATCTGTGTGAATCCCCTCATCACCTGTAGCGCCCGCCTACCCGTCTATGTATTGATAGCTGGAGCCGTCTTGGGGGCGTATGCCCCCATGGCTGTCTTCACCATGTATCTCCTCAGCATAGTGTTGGCGCTTCTGATGGCTTTGATCTTCAAGGCCCTAATACCATACTTTAGGAGGGGGAGGCGTGCCCCCTTCATCCTCGAACTACCAGATTATGCGAGGCCAACCCTTAGAAGCGCCCTCACACACATGTATGAGAGGGGAATCCTCTTCCTCAAGAAGGCTGGGACGATCATATTCCTCGGTATAATCGTCGTCTGGCTTCTCTCCTCACATCCATGGGGTGCACCCCTGGATCAGTCCTACATCGCAACCCTTGGTAGATGGCTTGAACCCATATTCAGGCCGCTAGGCTTCGATTGGAGGGGGGCTGTCGCCCTATTCTTCGGTTTCATAGCGAAGGAGATCGTCGTTGGAACCTTCGCCGTCTTCTTCGGCCTCGGGGAGGAGGCTGAAATCGAGGAGGTTCAGAGAAGCATCGTTGAACTCGGGGTTTTCACACCCCTCACAGGCTTCGCCTTCATGGCCTTCACCCTCCTATACATACCCTGCCTGGCAACCATCGGCATAATCTACAGGGAGACGAACTCGGTAAAGTGGACACTATTCACGGTGATCTACGGATTGATTCTCGCATATCTCATCGCGCTTCTAATAGTCGTGATAGGAGGTTTGATGGGGCTTGGCTGAAGCCTTGAGGCCTAACAGGGGGATAGCCATATACGCCGCTTTCCTCGGAGTCCTCTATCTCATCACAGGCCTGATAGAGTTTCTCTCCGGCCTCACCCCCCATCTCGGAGAACTCTCCCCATGGTGGATGCCCCGAGATATATTCGGAGGCCTATCGGCCATCGTCATAGGCCTGCTATACATCGCCTCATCAACATCTTGGAGGAGATATGAGTCGATGGGCTATCTATTGGTGGCCACCCTCCTATCAGCCTTATTCGCCGTCCTCTACCTCCTGATAGCTGGGGCTAACGGCCTCGACTCCCTCATCGTCGGGGAGGAGTGGAGCTGGATGGAGGATATCTCAAGGCCTGAGATATGGCTTCTACTCCCTTCACTCCCCCCTCTAATCCTATCATGGAGGATGGCGATGAGGCTGAAACCTGAGGCTGCCACCAGCGAGGCCTAAGCTACCTGTCCAAGTGTCTGAAGCAGCTTCAGAGGCCCATAGCGCTTGAGGATGATGCTCCACTCCTCCTCGTCATAGAATCTGCAGAGGCCTCTGCCATAGTCCTTCGCCACCTCAAGGATGAATCTCGCAGCCTCCTCGAGGTCGATGAGGTGGTTTGCCCCTGTGGCGCATCCGGCTACGGGGACCTCGGTTGTTATGGCTACGCCTACGACGGGGGCATCCGTCACAGTCGCTGGCTGGAGCATGCTGTTGATGTGATCCAATCCGTTTCCGTAGGGGGTGATGTCCTGTGTGGTTATTGGGCAGACCCGTGGTATGCGTCCGGTGACCCGCTCCATTATGTCGAGGAGGTCGTCGCTCACCTTCAGTATCCACCCCTCCTTAACCGTAGGCGTTATGGCGAAGCCCCTCCACTTCACCACCCTATTCGCCTTCGTGGCGTCCACAGACAGTATCGCATCCATCTCCCCGTCCACCTCCAGCTTCAGCATCTCTGCGATGTCAACTGGGGAACCCATGAAGGGGACGGGCTTATGGGGTAGGGTGGGCGCCTTCGGGCAGATATGCGTAGTGACGATGATGTCTCCCATCAATCTCTCCCCCCTACAAGCCATGTCGGCGAGTTTCAGGGCGACGGAGAGCGCCGTTATCGCCCCGTCGGCGTCGGAGACTATGCCTATGAGCCTCGGCCTCGCCCCCACTCCTCCAAGTCTGCCTATGACGCCGAGGGTTGGAGCTGATCCCCCTGAGGATTTCCCCTCTATGCCTGGTATCCTTATCTTCACGAAGTCCGTCTCTCCCCTTTCACCCTCTATATGCTGAACCTCGATCTCCTCCAAGCCCCTCGATCTCAGGAGTTTCTCAACCCCCTCCCCAGAGGCGTCTGGGCCATCTAGAAGCTCGTATATTTCTAGGACTTGCTTCAACATCTCGGATATCGATAATCCTCTGGGTTTATGAAGCTGATCCGAGGCGGTTTAAAAGCTCTATGAGGGCCTCCTTACCCCTCTCAACCCTGTCAACGCCATGGCTCACATAGACGGCCTCAAAGTCTAGGCCTCTCAACTTCTCCAGGCTTCTCAGGGCCTTCTCATAGTCGTCGCAGTAGATGGAGGCTGGAGGTTTTAGCCCCCTCCTCCCCCCTATGAGGGCGTCCCCAGCTATGAGGCTGTCGCCGTAGAGGAGGCAGATGCTTCCAGGGGTATGCCCTGGAACATGGATCACCCTTATCCCACCTAGAAGGGGGATAACCTCCCCATCTCTCAATCGATGATCGACGACGCTGCCCAACGCATCGGCGTCGCCTTCATGGATCGCAACCTCACATCCAGTCATATCCTTCAACGCCCCGACGCCGCCACTGTGATCCCAGTGTCTATGGGTGAGGATGCAGAGCTTCAGGTCTCCACGTCTCAGACCCATCTCTCCAAGAGTGTCGACTATCTTCCTGGCGCACCACCTCGAGTGTCCAGCATCTACGGCGACGGCCATCTCCTCATCATATAGTAGGAAGGACTTGGCGATGTCGAAGAGGCCTAGGAGCCTATGCCTTATCGCCCTGATCATCAGTTAAGCTCATCATCCATCATTTTAAGCGTTGACTCACACCCTTATCTGATGACGAAGCTCTATGAATTCGAGCTGGGTAGGGCAGCCGACATATTGGTGGGGGAGCTCCTGAAGCTGAGGCCTGGGGAGACCCTCGTCATCACCGCCGACACGGAGTCGGATATGAGGGTTGTAGAGGCCACGGCGAGGTCAGCCTTCTCCTGCGGTGCCAAGCCCATGGTCATCTGGACTGCCTCACCGCTGGGCGTGGGTAGGGCCGCTGATCCCATGCTTCCCCTGGAGTCGCTCGTCGGCGCCCTGAGGGGTGCTGACGCCTGGGTTGAGTTCAACAATCGGTGGCTCCTCTACTCCACGGCCCATGAGAGGGCGATGAGGGAGAATCCAAGGCTGAGACATCTCTGCCTCGTAGGGATAAACGTCGACATGATGATCAGATGTATAGGACGCATCGACTATCCCACCCTCAGCCGGTTTCTGAGGCTGCTGGCCGATCTAACCGAGGAGGCGGGGGAGATGAGGGTTACAACACCCGCAGGCACCGATGTCACCTTCCAGAATCCCCCTGGGCTTAAGGTGAGATGTAGAACAGGCTACGCTGATAGGCCTGGATCCCACATGATGGCGGGGCAGATCGGGTGGGCGCCGATCTATGAGAGCATCAACGGGCGCATAGTCTTCGACGGCTCCCTAGTCCCCCCAATAGGATTGTTGAGGGAGTCCATCACCCTAATCGTTGAGGGAGGTGTGATCATCGACGTGAGGGGAGGGGAGGAGGCGAGGAGGTTTGAGAGCTGGCTTAGGGGGTTTGAAGACCCGAAGATGCTGAGGATCGCCCACATCTGCTACGGCTTCAACCCAGGGGCCAAGCTGACGGGTAACATCCTCGAAGACGAGAGGGTGTGGGGATGCACCGAGTGGGGTATAGGCAGCTACACGGGTAGGCCGGCTGCATCACACTGCGACGGCATCTGCCTAAACTCCTCGGTCTGGCTGGATGGGGAGCAGATAATCGATGAGGGGAGATGCCTACATCCAGAGCTCGCCGAGCTGGCGAGGAGGCTTGGGAGGCAGTAGATGGGAAACGGGTTATAGGAGGATCAACTATTACACTCTTCGAGATGCGCTGCGACATATTGGTGGTGGGAGCTGGAATTCTCGGCCTCAGCTCAGCCTACCACTTGAAGGCTGAGAATCCCCGAAAGCGGGTTGTGGTCATCGAGAGGCTTAGGGGGCCTGGGGAGGGGAATACGGCTAAAAGCGAGGCCGTCTTCAGGAATGCCTTCACCTCCGAGACCAATAGGGTGCTGGCCTCCTCCTCCATAGAGTTCTTCAAACACCTCGAACGGGAGGGCTATAATCTGAGGCTCGCCTTCACCGGATATCTATGGCTTCTCAGCCAGGAGCAGTTTGAGGGGGTTGGAGACGCTATAAGGGATATGCAGCGAGAAGGGGTGAGGCTGACCATCTATCAGCGTGAGGAGTTGGAGAGGATGATCCCAAGGCTGGCAACCAGCTTTGAGGGGGATGAGGAGGCCGAGCTCCTGGGTCTACCGCCCATCGACGTAGGCCTCCTCGCCCATAACTGTGGATGCCTCAGGGCTGAGGCCCTAACTAAGGCGTATGAATCAATGTTCCTGAAGCTTGGAGGCGAGATCCATTATCGAGTGGAGGCTAAGAGGCTTATACTCGGCGCCGTTGATGAGCTAGGCTTACCAGGTGAGCCTCATGTATGGCAGGAGCCTCGGGTTAGAGGCGTCGAGACTGATCGGGGGGTTATAGAGGCTGAGACGACGGTGGTGGCCGCCGGCGTCTGGGCCGGTAGGCTGCTGGAGCCTATTGGATTTGATCCCTGTATGAGGCCGAAGAAGAGGCAGATATTCGTCCTAAGCGATGAGAGGCTCAGCGTCCTCTTCGACATCGAGGGCTTCAACCGGCATCGGGTTCTCCCCTTCACCATACTCCCCAAATGCAGCCTATATCTCAAGGCCGAACCCTATGAGAAGAGCGTCTGGGTTGGATGCTCCGATGAGATCGGAAGGGCCTTCGAGCTGGAGGATGACCCTCAGCCCGAGCTGGAATACTATAAGGATGACATCTACCCCATCCTGATGAAGTATCTACCCTGCTTCAGGGATGTGAGGCCCGTGAATATGTGGGCTGGCCAGTATGCCGTCAACTCCTTCGATGGCCATCCCATCGTAGAGTCTATTCCAGGTCTCATATACGTTGGAGCGGCCAGCGGAAGCGGCATAATGAAGAGCGATGCCCTCGGACGCATAGTGGCAGCCCTCTACGCTGGTAGGGAGTGGGCTGAACTCTTCGATGGAAGCCGATTTAGGGTTTCAGACCTCAGCATCTATAGGCGTAGAACTGAGAGGGAGCGCTTCGTCATCTAACCCTCTGCGGAAAGACCTTTAGAGGTTGAGCATCCAATTCTCTTGATCAACCTTGGTTAGGGTGCTGGGAATCTCGGGGTCGCCGAGGGGAGGTAAGAACACCGAGGCCTTATTGAGGGCCGCCCTGGAGGCGGCTGAGGAGGCAGGCGCCGAGACTGATCTCCTAAGGCTTTCGGATTATAGGATCAAGCCCTGCGACGGCTGTAACGTCTGTCTAAGGGAGATGCGCTGCCCCCTCGATGAGGGGGATGATATGCCATCGGTGCGTGAACGCATGCTCTGGGCTGACGCCATCATCTTCGCCGCTCCAAGCTACTTCGGCTCAGTTCCAGGAGTTTTGAAGAATCTCATGGATCGGAGCAGACCCCTGAAGATGGCGGGTCATAAGCTGGGGAATAAGGTTGCCTCAGCCCTATCGGTCTCAGGCCTTAAGCATGGAGGCGGAGAGCACGTCGTCGAGGCCGTCATCCGCTTCGCCCTAACACATGGGATGATCATCGTCGGCTGCCTCGGCGATCCCCTAAGCCAGGGATGGTTTCCCATAGCCTCGCTTCAAGGCGATGAGAGGTGGCGGAGGGCGGGGGATGACCACCTCGCCGTTGAGGAGGCTAGGCTGCTGGGCAGGAGGATCGTAGAGGTGGCTGAGGCCCTGAGGAGGGGTGGCCTCCATGGTTCATAGGGCATCGGTGAAGGGTTCACCCTGGCATCTCTGCGTCGGAGGCTTCAAACTCAAGGCCCTACATAATGTCGAGTCGCTGCTGGGGGAGGTTACACGGGTAGCCTCACCCCATTTGGCTCAGCTCTTCGACGCTGATAGGGTGGCGGGGTGGGAGCATCTATATCTAGCGACGGTTAACGCCGTTAGGGCCTTCCAATCGGGCTATAACATCGCTAGAAGCCTACCCATGGAGGCTCTCCTCTACGCCTCCTGTCGAGACCAGATAGCTGAGGCTATAAGGCTGGTGGGCGTCTCACCGGAGACGGAGAGGGCTGCGCTATTGATATTAGCCGAGGATGAGGAGGAGTGTCTAAAGGCCTATGGGAGGGCCTCCAGGCTGCTCGGCGAGGAGGATGACTCCCTCCTAGAGGTGGATGAGGGGAAGTTGAGGAGGCTGATGGAGCTCCATGAGATCTCGGAGGAGGAGGTTGAGGCCATTGGAAGCCCAAGAGCTGAGGCTATAACGCTTCTACTCGTGGAGAGGGGCGCCCTAATACCGGCGATGAGATAGCATCCCTTTTTAAAGGCTTTAACCCCTCCCCTATGATGCCCCGATGAAGGTTAAGGCTCGCTGCGGCTACTGCCTCCTACATAGGGGTTATAAGGAGATTTTGAGGGCGACGGAGGATGAGACCCTCCGCCTAGAGGTGATGGGTGAGCTTCTAAGGCTTATAGGCAGCCTTCTAACACCTGAAGCCGTCCCAGCATGGATAGGGACGAAGAGAGATAGGTTGATTAGGCGGATGACGGGATGCCCAGACCCGTATAAGGGGGAGAAGCGGAGGGCCAATGAGCTCGCCCTGAAACTGCTGCCGAGGGTTGAACGGTTCATCGAGGAGGCCGAGCCTGGCGATCGACTTCGAGAGGCCTGTAGAATCGCATGTCTGGGGAACATCATCGAATACGATGTTCCAGGTCACAGCCATGACATCGAGGAGGCCTTGGATAGGCTGAGGGAGGAGCGCTTATACGTCGATGACACGGATCGCTTCAGGGAGCTCCTCAGGCCTGGATTGAGGGTTCTACTGCTGACCGATAACGCTGGTGAGATAGCCTTTGACAAGCTTCTGGTGAGGGAGCTTCACATGCTTGGATGCCATGTGACGGTAGCCGTGAAGGGAGGCCCCTGCCTCAACGATGCGACGCTTGAGGATGCCGAGGCCGTGGGCATGACCCAAGAAGCTGACAGGGTGATTACGACGGGGGTAGACGCCGTAGGCATCAACCTCTCCGAGTCCTCCGAGGAGTTCAGGGATGCCTTCCACTCTGCAGATATCATAGTCTCCAAGGGGATGGCCAATTGGGAGACCCTCACCGAATATAAGGCTCCAGCCCCAATCCTCTTCCTCCTCAGGGCAAAATGTGAGCCTGTAGCAGACTCCCTACGAGTTCCACTGAGAAGCAACGTGGCCAAGCTCGTCGATAGAGGATGGAGCCTATAGCCCTAAGGTCTTCCTAATATCCTCAGCCTTTATGGGGCCTGGCCTTATGATCCAGAGCTCATCGCCGCTTAGGTCGAGAACCGTTGAGGGCTGCTTCAACGGCGCCGGCCCAGCGTCGAGGATGAGGTCTACCTCCTCCCCGATCTGCTCGGCGGCTTCTAGGGCTGTCTTAGGCGGCGGCTCGCTGGATTTATTGGCGCTCGTTGTCACTATGACGCCTCCTGATAGCTTCGCCAACCTCCTCGCCACGGGGTGGCCTGGCACCCTGACGCCGAGGGTTCTGGCTCCATGGGTCACCCAGATGGGGTAATTGACTTTAGCTGGAAGCACCATGGTTAGGGGGCCTGGCCAGAACCTCTCGGCCAGCCTCTCGGCTATGGGGTTGAACTCCACTATCCGCTTGGCAGCCTCCACATCGGAACAGGCGAGGGGAAGCGGCTTATCGGCTCGCCCCTTGATCTCGCAGATGCGTCGAGTGGCGTCGACGTTGGCGGGGTCACATCCCAGGCCATAGACGGTGTCCGTGGGGTAGATGACCACTCCTCCAAGCCTTACGATGACGGCCGCCCTCCTGATGTTCTCCTCTGATGCTTCAACGATCTCCATCGCTGTTAATCACTCCTCGAAGGGCTTTAAGCGTGGTGATGCTCTCTATATTGCCTCATAGCCCATTCGATGAGCTCTCTAGCCCTCTCCGCATCCTCCCAGGCCACTACTTGGGTCTCCTTCCCCTCAGCCCTCTTATAGTTGTTGAAGAAGTAGGTGAGCTCCCGCCTCAGGGAGGTGGGTATGTCTTCCAAGCTCTGGACATGCCTGTAGAAGGGATCCGTCGTCGAGACGGCGATGATCTTATCGTCGGGGATTCCCTCGTCGAGCATCTTTATGTTGGCGACGGGCCTCGCCTCCGCGACGCAGCTTGGGAAGGTCGCCTCATTTATGAGGAGAACCGCATCTAAGGGGTCTCCATCATCGTCGAGGGTTTGCGGTATGAATCCATAGTCGCAGGGGAAGTAGGTGTATAGAACCCTATCCAGCTTGAAGACGCCCCTCTCAGGGTCGTATTCATACTTGTTTCTACTTCCCTTCGTCATCTCTATGACCACATATATACTCCATGGGGGATTTGACCCAGATGGGAGTCCTCGCCAATAGTCGACGATCATCGATAGAGATCGGGGTCTCCACCCTTTTTAACCCGTTGGAGCTTCAAGACTCTCCAGTATTTCCCTCCATAGACTGAGGGTTTCCTCAGCCTCCTCCTCGTCGAGGGTTTGGATGACGTAGCCGGTGTGAACAAGGACGTAGCATCCAGGCCTCACCTCCCCCTCCTCCATGAGGTCGAGCATAACCTCCCTTCTAACCCCTCCGAAGTCGACTATGGCTTTACGCCCCTCGACGGAGACGACGAGGCCTGGAACGGCGAGGCACATCTCCTTCACTATCTCTCTCAGCCTTATATCTCTTCACATACGTCGAATCCTTTATTCATCCCCAGCCCTAAACCCTCTGGGCTGAGATTTGAGAACCCTTAGGGCTTACGCCTACTCAACGATCAAGCCCCTAATCGAATGGGGTATAAGCGTCTTCAACCCCGGCGACACCATCTCCAAGGTGCTGGGCGAGCTCATAGGGGCTGGGCGATATGAGGCCATAGTGGTCTCAGGGAGGAAGATGGGGATCGTAACGCTGAGGGATTTCCTCGACGTCGTTCAGCCCTCGAGGAGGAAGCTGGAGGGTATGTGGAGGATCACCGGCGCCGCCCACGTAGATGACAGGGTTATCGACGTCGCTGAGAGGCTTAGGAGGGAGGGGCTTAGGGCCTTTCCCGTCATGGGCGGAGAGTCCATAGGGCTGATCTCCCACGTAGACCTGGCTAAGGGTCTCTGCGACGTCTCCGAGCTTTCAGCCGTTAAGGCTGGGGAGGTGATGACGACGCCGATTCATACCCTCAGCATCGAGGAGGAGGTGTCTAAGGCGAGGCGTATGATGCTTGAGATGGGTTTCAGCCATATACCCATCGTGGAGGATGGTGAGCTTAGGGGCATAGTCACCGCCAGGATGCTCGTCGAGGACTTCATCGCCCCCCTCTCCAGGGCGACGGTCGGCGAGCGCATAGGGGAGCGCATCGCAAGGATGGAGGGCGCCGTCAGAGACGTGATGGATCGCCACCCCCTAACGGCTCATAGGGAGACGCCGCTGCTGGAGGTGGCTGAGGATATGACTCGGATGGAGAGGAGCGCCTGCATCATCATAGAGGGGCGTCGACCCATAGGCATAATCACCCCCATGGAGCTTTTGAAGCCGCTTCTAAGGCTGAGACCTGAGAGGAGGCTCCCCCTCTACATCATGGGCCTCGGAGATGAGGACTTTTATGAGCGGAGCCTCGTGGAGGAGAAGCTTAGAAGGGTTGTGGAGAGGGGGATGCGTATTCATCCCTGGATAAGGGAGGTCTCGGTGAGGGTGAAGCAGACGGGGGAGCGGGGAGGCAGAACCCGATATGAGGTGAAGGCGAGGGTTATGGGGCTGAGTGAAAGCATATCCACCGAGGCGTCGGGATGGGATCTACTGAGGGTCTTCGACGAGCTGGCTGAGAGGCTGGATAAGGCTCTGAGGCGATCGAAGCCTGAGACGGGTAGGAGGCGGAGGCGTTAATCCCAAACCTTTTAAAGGTGTTAGGGCCTCCTATTGTGCGTCATGTCCGAGGAGAGCGCTATCTACATCGGCAGGAAGCCGGTGATGAGCTACGTCCTCGCCGTGATAAGGGCCTTCAACGACCTCGGGGCGGAGGCCGTAACCCTCAAGGCCCGTGGCCGAGCTATCTCAAAGGCTGTGGATGTCGCGGAGCTCTCTAGGAGGAGCTTCCTAGAGGACGTCGAGGTCTCAGGCATCGAGATCGGCTCCGAGCAGGTCTCCACCCCAGAGGGTGGAAGCCGAGGGGTTTCCACCATAGCGATAACCCTGAAGAAGAAGGCCTAAAAAAGGCGAGGAAAAAGGAGGACACTATCTCCTCCGCAGGGCCGCCTCAGCCGTCGCCTTTGCCACCTCTAGGGGAGGCTTCAAGTCAGGTGGTAGAGGAGACTTGTAGGTTCTCCCCGCCCTCCGCCTCTTGAATTCATCCCAAGCCCTCTTCAGAAGCTCCGGATTCGTTAGGAAGTCTATGGCTGCACCCGCTATGACCTTAGCTGCGAAGAGCATCGACTTGTGGCCTATGCTCATACCGGCGCAGGCGACGTTCTGCCATGAATGCCCTGGGGAGCCTAGGACGAAGGCTGTGGTGCCGAACTCCATCGTCGGAGCCTGCCAGCTGACGTCGGCGACATCCGTCGAAGCTGGATAGACCTTCCCCTCATCCCAGGGGTCGAGGATGTCCCTGACGAGGTTGATGTCGACATAGCGCTCCCAGTTCGGCAGCTCGATCCTTCGCAGCATCCCGATCTTCTCCTCCCTCGGTATCGTCTCGGCGATCTTCGCCGCGAACTCAAGCTCCTCATCGGTGTACTCCGGCGGCCCTATCTCCCTCATGTTCTTGATGACGACCTCGCTCAGCACCTTATTCGGCAGCAGGTTGTAGGATCCCCCGAGAACCTCGACCTTCATCTCAGTCTCCGTCATCAGAGCTGCGCCCTCGGCGATCTTCAGGATTCTCTT
>JAPDJB010000057.1 GCA_029259285.1 Candidatus Bathyarchaeota archaeon
AGTGCGTAGAATCTCTCAAGCAGCCTCGGGAGGAGTGCCTCGAATCGTAGCAACTTCACATCTATGCCGAAGAGGGGGAGGAGATAGGTTGTGTCTAGGAGCAGCCTATCCATATATCCCCCTCTCCCGCTGTATCTCCTCGCTCAGCCTCTCAGCCTCCTCAGGGGTTAATTCAACGATCCTCGCCCTGATGGCATCCTCTATGGAGGGTATCGCCTCTATTATGAGGCGTCTCCCCTCGATCCACGCCCTCGCCTTTCCACCCTCCCTTAGGCCGATGCGCTTCCTGACCTCCGCCGTTGTATATATCTCCCCCCTCTTACCGACCCTCAACACGACCTCAGACATATTATGATCTCGGAGAAAGGGAGTTTCTCGGAATATAAATAAATTTCCGAGGAGGGTCACTCCACGACTTTATAGACGATGTCCCCCTCCCTCACCCTGTCAACGACCTTAAGCCCTATGAGGTCTCCAGGCTTAGCCTCCTCCATGGCTTCATGCTCGATCTGCATCGACTCGACGGTCTGCTCAAAATTGGTTGTATGCCCCTTGATGGCGATGCGATCTCCAACCCTTATTGGAGCCGTAACCCTGACCACCGCCACCCCGATGCGCGTGTAGTAGTGGGTGACCTCCCCAACCTTCTCCAATCGAGCCATAGTTAAGGAGTGGTGGATGAATGTAAAAAGGTTTTACACCTACGATCCTGAATTCCACCGTCTCTGATTCAAAAATTTAAAGGGTGTCGACGGGATGGATCGACGGCTTATGTCGAGGGTTCTCGGGGAGAGCCGTGGAGCAGCCGTCGAAGTTGATGGCTAAACTTGAGTCTTCCCCTGCCCTGAGGGGCTGTAACCCTCGCCTGTTTGAGCCATCTCATCGAGGAGGGTGGATAGACCCAGATGAGTATAGTCCCCTCAACGCTGGGACAGGGTTGAAGTATACCCACCTGTTAGAGGGGATTTGTGAGGGTTTCAAGGGTTTAAGCCTGGCGGCTAAGGTTGGGATCGCCTTCTCCGGCTCCTCCCTTCATCATATATCTAGGAGTCTTCCAGGTGGATTTACTTCAGCCGCCGCCTCAACCCTAACAATCATGCTGCTGGCCTGGATCATCACACGCCTCAGGGGAGGCTGACCTCTCCCAACTTTTACATCCCACCGGATAATCCTGGTTTAGACATTGTTTTATAGCTCTAAGGCCCACCATTAGGCGTCATGGCTGAGGGGAGTCAGCCTAAAGCCTCTGTCATAGATGCCCTAATGAACTTCGCCACAGTTGAGGAGATGTCCTCAAAGCCGAGGGTGAAGTGGAAGAGAGACCCTAAAGGCGTGATCCCCCTTTGGATCGCCGACCCCGACTTCCATGTGGCTCCTGAGATCAAGGAGGCTCTCATCAAGGCTGTGGAGGAGGAGAGGCTCTTCTATGATGATGACGTCGAGGCGAGGGAGGCAATGGCTGAGAAGATCAGGCGTAGAAACGGCGTCGAAGCCACGGCTGATGACATACTCATAACGCAGGGGGTTCTCCCCACCTTCTGGCTCGCCGTCCAATACGCCTGTAAGCCAGGCGATGAGGTGGTCGTCACCGATCCGATGTACTACCCCTTCTACAGAGCCGTGGAGATGACGGGAACCAAACCCCTCTACTGGCCCCTGGAGATGGAGGAGGGATACCGCTTCGACATCGAACGCCTCAAGGAGTTGATAACGCCTCGGACGAAGCTCATCTTCGTCTGCAACCCCCACAACCCCTGTGGAAGAGTGATGACGGAGGAGGAGCTTAGGAGCATAGGGGAGGTGGCCGTTGATAACGACATGACGATACTCGTCGACGAATTGTGGGAGGATATCATCTTCGATGATAGACGGCATATAACCCTCGCCTCGCTCAGTCCCGAGTTCGAGGAGAGAACCATGACGGTCTGGGGCTTCTCAAAGACCTACGGCGTCGCAGGCCTCCAGATGGGATACCTCTGCGCCACAAATAAGGAGATGATGGAGGAGCTTCGAAGCATCGCCAGGGGCCTACTCAGGGGAACCTCAACTCTGTCGAGGGCCGCCGCCAAGGTGATGCTGGACGACACCCTGAAGTGGTGGCGTGAGGCGGTGATGGAGCATCTACACCGCATCAGAGCCATCTGTGAGAAGCGCTTCGCCGAGATTCCAGGCGTCGAGGTTCCCAAGCTGGAGGGAACCTATCTGATGTTCCCAAGATTCGATTATGGAATGAGCAGTGAGGAGCTGGAGGAGTATCTGTTGAGGGAGGCGAGGCTGAGATTCACGGCTGGAACCCACTTCGGCTCGAGGGGTGAGGGCCATCTAAGGATGTGCATCGCCACCAGTGAGGCCATAATAAATGAGGTCTTCGACAGATTGGAGAGGGCCTTGGAGAAGTTAAGGTAGACCCTTAATCCCCCTACTCTTTCTAAGCCCCCTCATCTTCTTCCCTGCGCTTGTCAAACCCCTGTAGACTCTACCCCTTGGGGGTTTTGTCTCCTGCTTAGGCTTAGGAACCTTGATGCCCTCCTCCCTCGCCTTAGCGATCCACTCCCTGAGCATCTCAACATTCTCCGGATGCGTCGACCTCCTCCTCGGATCGACGGGGACTCCAAGGCGTCGAGCCTCATCGGGTGTTATGCCAGCCTCCCTAAGCTCCCCGAGGGAGAATCCCCTCCCAGCCCTGGTCTTACGCCCCCGCTTAACTATGGGTGAGATGAGCCTCGTCAACCCAGTCACCTATAGGACTTCTGCTTTCTCCTCCTAGCCCCTGGCCCTCCAAACTTCTTAGGCTCCTTCCTCCTCCCATCGCCGACCAGCATTGATCGGTCGTATTCCCTGAAGATGTCGAGGAGCTTCTTGCTCTTAAACCACCTCACCAGGCCCCTGGCGATGCCCATCCTCGCCGCCTCAGCCTGGCTTAGGAGGCCTCCTCCCTCCACCTTCACCCTTATGTCAACCCGTTTAACGAAGTCGTCTCCGGCGAGGAGGAGAGGCTCCATGATCTTGTCCCTCGCCATCTGAGGCTGGTAGAGATGGATGGGGATGTTGTTGATGCGCACACGGCCCTTACCCTCCGTGATCAGCACCCTCGCAACAGCCGTCTTTCGTTTACCCGTCACCAATATCTGCTTCGGCACCCTTTATCGCCTCCACCCCATGCTCTCAGCGATCTCACCCACGGTGACGTAGGGCCCCCTGAGGCAGCTGACATGGGCTTCGGGGATGGTCTCCTTCTCCACATCTCGGAGCTCCTCTGGGACGCCTATGTGAACCCTCAGTCTCCTCAGGGCCTTCTTACCCCTCCACTGCCTGTAGGGGAGCATCCCCCTAATGGTCTTGCGCACAAGTCTGTCAGGCCTCCTCCAGTGTATAGGCCCCCTCCCCTGTCCACCCACCTCCAGAAACTCCTTGTACCTCTTGATGACGCTCATCCTCTTACCTGAGACCACCGCCTTCTCGGCGTTCACGATCTCGATCTGCTCCCCCTCTAAAAGCCTCTTGGCTACTATGCTCGCCATCCGACCAAGGATCAGCCCCGAGGCGTCGATGACGCTTCTCTCCATCCCAGACACCGTGGGCGCACATCGAGTCAAAGGCCGAAACCTAATAAAGATTTTCTTACGGACACCGAGCCTAATTAAAGAGTTATATCAGAGACGCCCCTATTCAACCAATAAAGGAGGCTTCTAAATTGAGGCCAGCCATCATCGTCATAGACATCATAAAGGACTTCACAACGGGCGTCCTCGGAAGCGAGAGGGCGAGAAGTATCATACCAAGGGTTAAGAGACTCCTCGACGAGGCTCGGAGGAGGGGCGTCCCCATCATTCACGTCACCGACGCCCACATCGAAGACGATAGGGAGTTCCAGCTCTGGCCGAGGCATGCCGTCGACGGAACAGAGGGCGCCGAGATCGTCGAGGAATTAAAGCAGCCAGGGGACTATCATCTGAAGAAGCGTCGATACAGCGCCTTCTACGCCACAGGCCTCGACGCCCTACTAAGAGAGCTGGGCGTCGACACGGTCATCCTAACAGGCCTGGTGACCAACATCTGCGTCCAGCATACGGCTGCCGATGCCTTCTTCAGAGGCTATAGGGTTGTCGTGGTTGAGGACTGCGTTGAAGCCCTCAGCGATGAGGCTCATAGGGAGGCGTTGAGGTATATGCGTGAAATCTACGGAGCCGAGGTTGTCAGCTCCCAGAAGCTCCTAAATCGCCTGGGTGGGGAGCCATGACCCGATTCTTCATCGCCTCATCGGAGGAGATCAAGGAGGGGAAGACCACCGACATATACTTCGTCAGAACAAGGCAGGTTCTCAAGGCTAAGGGCCTTGACAAGGTGTGGGTCGTAGCCGAGGTGACGGTGAGCAAACTCCCCGACGGCTCGCCCTGGGCGGTGCTCTGCGGCGTCGAGGAGGTCGCCCACCTCTTCGAGGATGTCCCCGTCGATGTCTACTCTATGCCTGAGGGAACAATCTTCACCCCAGAGGATGAGAGGGGCTTCAGGATGCCAATAATGGTCATAGAAGGCCCCTACTACGAATTCTGCCATCTGGAGACGCCGCTGCTCGGTTTTCTATGTCAGGAGTCCGGCGTCGCCACGAGGGCTGCGAGGGTGAGGAGGGCCGCCGGCGATAAGCTCGTCGTCGCCTTCGGCATACGCCGGATGCATCCAGCCCTTGCTCCAGCCCTCGATCGAGCGGCCTACATCGGAGGACTCGACGCAGTCTCAAGCCTTAAGGGGGCTGAGGTCATCGGTCAAAAGCCCGTTGGGACGATGCCCCACGCCCTCATCATCCTCTTCGGAGATCAGGTCAAAGCCTGGAAGGCCTTCGACGAGGTTATGCCCCCAGAGGTTCCAAGGGTCGCCTTGGTTGACACATACTTCGACGAGAAGATAGAGGCCGTAAAGGCTGCTGAGGCCCTTAAGGGGCGTCTATACGGCGTGAGGCTTGACACCCCAGGCTCCAGGCGGGGAGACTTCGCCGAGATCATCCGCGAAGTCCGATGGGAGCTTGACATCAGGGGCTTCAGAGATGTGAAGATATTCATCTCGGGAGGCCTCACGGAGGAGTCGGTTCGCCGCCTCGGAGAGGCTGGCGCCGACGCCTTCGGGGTGGGAACCTACATCAGCGGCGCCCCGACGATAGACTATGCCATGGACATCGTGGAGGTTGAGGGCCGCCCAGCGGCGAAGAGGGGGAAGCTCGGAGGCAGGAAGCAGGTTTGGAGATGCCCAGAATGCCTAACATATAGGGTGGAGCCATGGGGCGCTCCTAGGCCGAGATGCCGCCGCTGCGATGTGGAGATGGAGGAGATGCTTAAGCCCCTGGTGAAGAATGGCAGGATCGTGGCTAGGCTGCCGGAGCCTGGGGAGATCAGGGACTACGTCCTGAAGCAGCTTGGGAGGCTGCCTTAAACCTTATTTAACTAAATTTAGGTTTTTCTAATTAGAAATGTCTAAGAAGCGGTATAGGTATCACACCGTGAACCTCCCTGAGCCTCTGGCAGAGAAGATCAGGGAGGTCATCCGAAGCGGAAAGCATGGATATACGAGCATACCCGAATTCGTGAGGAGCGCCGTGAGAAAGTATCTAAGGGAGCTGGGATACCTGGAATGAGGCGTCTATCAACCGGCTTCGCCCCCCTAGACCAGATGCTGGATGGAGGATTCCCAGCGGGGAGCCTCACCCTCATCTACGGAGAGGCTGGGAGTGGGAAGACGATCATAGCGGCCTCAGCCATAGCACAGTATCTCGCATCGAATCCGGAGGGTAAGGCATATTACATCGACGCCGATGGGAAGCTCCCCATAGACCTACTGCTCGACTTAGCGGGGGAGGAGACGCTTAGACGCCTATACATCTGGAGGCCTCAAAGCTTCTGGGAGCAGACCCTCATCGCAGAGAGGCTCCCAGACCTCGTTCACGGTGAGCCCATAGTCTTCGACTCCATCACGGGCCTCTACCGCCTCGAGGCGGCTGAGGGGGCTTTCAGGGCCAGTAAGGAGCTAAACCATCAATTGGGCTTCCTCGCCGAGGCTGCGAGGCGTGGAGGCTCCCCGATCCTACTGCTTGGACAGGTTCACAGCATCCTCGAGCCTCCAGGTGGGGTGGAGCCCGTCGCCGATAGGCTTCTACGATACTGGTGCTCCACAATCCTCCGCCTCGAGAGGGTGAGGGATGCCATCCGGAGGGCTGTGAGGGAGAAGCCTAAACCTGAGAGGAGCTGCCTATATCGGATAGGCCAGGGCGGCCTCATGGAGGCTGATAGATGAATCTCATCGAGTTGATCGTTGAGACGCTGTATCTCTACCTCCCAGCCTATGTAGCCAACGCCGCCCCCGTCCTCCTCGGCGGTGGAAAACCCCTCGATGGGGGGCGCCTATGGATGGATGGGAGACCCATACTTGGAGGCCACAAAACACTCAGAGGAGTGTTCTCAGCTCTAATCCTCGGAACCCTAACGGGATTGGCTCAGGCATATACACCCCAGAATCTCCCCATAGCCCTCCCCAGGCTCCCACCCCCCATCGGCCTCCTACAATCGGTGGGAGCCATCCTCGGCGACCTAATCAACTCCTTTCTAAAGCGGCGGTTAGGCCTAAAACCCGGGTCGATGCTCCCCCTCCTCGACCAGCTCAGCTTCATCCTCACAGCCATAGCCCTCTCATATCCCCTTCAGAGGCCTACCCCAAGTCGGGTCGTCGCAATACTCCTCCTAACCCTCCTCCTACATCCCCTAACAAACTATGTGGCATATCTAATCGGGTTGAAGGGGGAGCCCTGGTAGAGATCGGGAAAAAAGGGGGTTAGATAACCTTCCTCTCCGGCAGCTTCTCCATCTCTATTATTCTCCCAGAGTAGTTGAGGATGAAGCCCTCCGGATAGGCTTCGAGGAAGTGGGTCATCGCCTTGAAGCCTGTGCAGTGGCAGGGCGACACCAATCTTAGGTTGTAGGACTTCAAGGCCTCCAGGGTTCTCATTATGTAGGCGTCATCCCTCCCTATGAGGTGTAACCCCCCTATGACGCCGTAGAACTCCCTGAAGCCTCCGAGTCTTGAGACGTGGTTTAGGGTGTTCACTATCCCAGAGTGGCAGCATCCCGTGATGACGATGGGGCCTCGACCTTCAACATACATCCAGAGGGAGAGGTCATCCCATATCAGGTCTCCACGCTCCTCGCCGTCGACTATGATGATCCGTCTACCACCCCTGGAGGGTGGGGGTATATCCTCGAAGCTCTCTCGGGGTATCTCCCCCGTAGTCCACACTCCAGGCGCCACCTCTATGGGCTTCCTCGTCAGGATGACCTCTCCCCCAGCCTCCTCTATCTCCGCGATGCCCTCCCCCTCTGGGACGCCTATCTCCCTGCGTCTTCCGGTTTGATCCTCGAAGAATCTGGGCTGGAAGGTGTGGGGATGCCCATAGACCCTTACCCCTCCAATCTCCCTGACGGCTTCGACGAGGGCTGCTGTGTGGTCGAGGTGGCCGTGGCTAATGACGAGGGCCTCCACCTGGGCGAGAGAAATCTTCATCTCCCTAAGGTTGTGGAGGAAGGCCTCTCGGTCTCCGCCGGTGTCGAAGAGGATGCGATGCCTCTCCCCCTCATAGTCCTCATATTCTATGAGGAAGGATAGGCCCCAGTGCCCCCAGAGATTCAGCTCATAGGCCATGTTATCTGCGATGGTGACGATCTTGAGACCTCTTATCGCTTTCATCTCCTCTAAACTCTCCTCCACGTCGATTTAGGGTTTGACCCATCCCCGAGACCCTTTGAGGCGGAATCTACTTTAGTGTTCATCCCCCTCTATTCATGGGTCGGTGGAGTTGCCTCGTAGGAGGAAGATGCTCGCCGCTGACGAGGAGCTGGCCAACAAGATAGTGGAGATGGCTAAACGGAGAGAGGCGACGGTCTTCCAGACGGTGAACCTCATCCTGGAGCAGGCTTTGAGGGCTGAGGAGATGGGCATCTCCCTCAGGGAGGTGGTGGATAAGCGTTGGATGCTGGAGAGGGCTAGAGGACTCGGCCTCGTCTTCGCCCCTGAACGCCTCCTATACGAGATGGTTGACCTCGCATATAATAAGGCGAGGAAGAAGGCCTCGAAGATCTGGTTGGAGATCGGCCGATGGTATGGTGAATACTTCTCGGATAAGGAGGAGCCTCTCAAGGCGGTGGAGGAGGCCCTGGAGCTTCTAACCTTCGGAAACTCCTATTACTCGCTGAGGGATGAAGGCGACGAAGTCTCCCTCTCCATCGTAGGCGACCGCTTCACCGAGGGCTACACCGAGGCCCTAAGCCTCCTCATCGAAGGCGTCTTCAAGGCCCTGGGATATGAGGCCAACTCCAGGGAGGTCTCTAGGGGTGCCATCCACTATCGATTCGGGAGGGTGGGCGATGATTAAGGGCGTGAAGGATACAAAGCTCCTAGTCGTCCCAGCGGAGCTAGCTGATAGACTTAAGGAGGTGGCTGTGAGACATAGGGTCTCCCTTGCAGCCTATGTCGCCTCGATACTGAGGGAGGCCCTGAGGGCTGAGGAGATGGGTGTCACCCTCGGGGAGGCCCTAAACCTCTATCGGATGATGGAGATTCAGCGTGGAGCTGGAGTCCTCCAGGCTCCCAGGACGGCTCTCCAGTCTCTATTGTCGAAAGCCTATAGGGAGGCGGGTGAGGAGCTTAGAAATCTATGGTTTGAGGCCGGTAGATGGTATGGCCGATACCTGAAGACGAGGCTGGGAGACGAGAACCTTATAGGGTTCCTGGAGGAGGTTTTGAGGCATCACTGGAACCTCGATGAGGTCTCCCTCAGGGGAGACGACTTGGAACTCCTCGTCTCCCTCGTCTCCTTCACCCTCTCCAGGGAGGGGACTGAGCTGCTTTCATGCTACATCTCAGGAATCCTCCACTCCCTCGGGTTTAGGGAGGAGGATCGCTCCATCCTCGAGGGGTTAGCCAGGATCAGGTTTAAGCGTATGCCTGGGTGGAGCCTTAAGGCCCAGTGATCCATCTGAATCCCCTCAGCGGTCAGAACTCTTTTTAGGGTTTAGAACCCGATCACTATGGGAGTGGAGTTGGGTGTCTTTCTCCTCGGCGTAGGCAGTGGTGGAGTCAACATCCTCTCAAGAGCCTATATAGAGTATGACACCATCAGGAAGTCGGGTTCATTCTGCTTCTGCATAAACTCCAGTGAGAGGGATTTCAGGAGGGTGAGGGAGCGCTTCAAGAAGGCTCACATGAAGCGTATGCCCAAACGCTTCGTCATGAGGGTCGTCGGCCCAGGCTTCGGAGCCGGTAAGGATGCCGAGAAGGGCCTTGAGATGTATAGGGAGGAGAGTACGAAGATACTCGACGAGATAGAGGCCATCTATAATAAGCATAGATTTGCCATAGGCTTCTCCATAGGCTGCCTAGGCGGAGGCTTTGGGTCGCTGACCCTCGCCGAGGTCACCAGGGACGTGGCCAGCAGATTGGGGATACCCATCATCCCCATGGCGACGCTCCCGAGACGTGGGGAGGGGGAGCTGCTGCTGGAGAATGCGAAGAAGGGTCTGGCACACCTCATCGAATTCGGCCTCCCCCCAATACTATATGACAACGAACGGGCCGGCGTATACAGCCCCTCCATAGGGGTGGCGATGATGATGGCCAATAGGGTGATAGCCGGCACCATAGCCGGCCTCGTCGATGCGGTTGAGTACAGCGAATTCGCCGTTCCGCCGATAGACATCAGGGATGTAACCCGCATCATCAAACGGGACTGCGCAGTCTTCACCTCCATGAGAACCGAGGATGTCCATCTGCTCAAATCCTGGAAGGAATACCTCATGAGGCGAAACCTATCCCTGGAGACGGAGCCTATCGAAAAATCCTCAGTCTTCTGTATCTTCCAAGGCCCAGAGTTCCCGAAGAGTATCGCAGACGACGTCTCAAAATATCTGAGATGGAGATACAAGGCCAGAGACGCCATAACATCAGCCCTGGAGGGGGAGGTCTTCAAGGAATACTCCATAACGGCGCTCATCTACGGCATGTCCCTCGAAAAGATCAAGCCGAAGCTGGAGCCAATGAAGTCGCTTAAGGAAAGGCTGCTAGGAGCCTAACTCTCCTGCCATGAAAACATTAAGAGTCCCCAAATCCCCTCTTTAAATTTCTACAGAGAGGAACGTAGCGAAGTCTGTCCAGCCTCTCTCCGAGGATGCGGCTGCCTCAGCGGCTGAGGATGCGAAGGAGGCTGTCGCCCAGGTCGCTGACACCGCAAGTCTGCCGCTGAGGAGGCAAGGCTGCTGCTGAGGAGGCAAGACCGCCGCCAGCGGCCTAACACCGCTGATCTATGGCGTTATAGACGTCTCCCTGATCGCAGCTCTCGCAGCCATAGTGTCCCTCATCCAGATCAGTCGGAGGATCGCCGGCTGATCTGCTGAGATCTCCTCTTTCCATTAAGCTGTTTAAAGAAGTAGGGTTGTTTAGTTCTTTGAGATGTTCTTTACGAAGGCTTCCACGAGTCTTATGGTGTTCTCGAAGTCTTCTCTGTTGGCTATGGCCGCTGGGCCGTGGATGTATCTGCATGGAACCGCCACCGTTCCGCTGGGGACACCCCTCTTCGTCAGATGTATGGCTCCAGCGTCGGTGCCGCCCCTCGGCATCTCCTTAAACTGGTAGGGTATCCCTTCATCCTCAGCCGTCTCGATGAGGGTTCTAAGCACCTTTGGATGGGTTATCGTCGCCCTGTCGACGATGGTGATAACCGGCCCCCTCCCCAGCCTCGCCGACATCTGATGGGGCTTGGATCCTGGAACGTCTGCTGCGAAGGTTCCCTCCAGCGCCAGGGCGTAATCCGGCTCAATCTGCCAGGCCGCGGTTCTTGCACCTCTTAGACCCACCTCCTCCTGGACGGTTCCAACGGCGACGATGTTCACATCCATCTCGCAGAGCCTCTTGAAGGCCTCGACGAGAACTGTGCAGCCGGCTCTATCATCGAAGGCCTTACCCATCAGGTAGCCATCGCCCAGCTCCCTGAATGCCATGTCGAAGACGCCGGTCATCCCCACGTGGCATCCCCTCTCCAGGGCCTCCTCTCGGCTCTCGACTCCGATGTCGATGAAGAGTTCCTCTAGGGGGACAACCCTCCTCCGTTCCTCCTCCTTCATTATATGTGGAGGCTTGGTGCCGACTATGCCCCTCAACTCGCCTCTCCGCCCCCTCAGCCTAAATCTCTGCCCTGGCAGTATCCGCTCAGCTATTCCGCCTAGGGGGTGGAACCTTAGGAAGCCCTCTTCCTCGATGTGGGTGATGAGGATGCCGACCTCATCCATGTGGGCCGCCAGCATCACCAGCGGCCCCCTTCCCCGATGGTGGAAGAAGATGTTCCCCAGCCTATCCACCTCCACCGCATCCGCATAGTCCTCCAACTCCCCTCTCAGCAGCTCCCTAACCTCCTCCTCATATCCAGGGGGGCCATAGGCCTCTGAGAGCCTCCTCAAAAGCCCTAAATCCAATCCTTCACCTCCAAGCGGCGTAGTTACTCAAAGTTATTAACATCATCGGAGCTTAGGCGGAAGGGTGTTAAGGGGGAGGAGGGGAGGATTTAATGGAGTGAGCCGCCGTCTAATCCTCGTCCTAATCCTCTTGGAGCTTCTCTCCCTAGGGGTCTACATCGCCTATAGGCCTAGGGGTTCCCCTAGGGATGTCTCCCTCGACTGGGCGTCTCACTGGGGTGGGGAGGCTAGGGAGTATGCGAGGGCTATGACCCTCTGCCGTGGACACCTCTACATCACGGGGTCTACGCAGAGCATCGGCGCCGGTAAGAGCGACATCTTCCTATTGAAGTATACTCGGGATGGAAGCCTCATCTGGAATAGAACCTGGGGTGGAGCCGGCCATGACATGGGTAGGGCCATAGCAACCGATGGGAGATACATCTACGTCGCCGGCCTATCCTATCAGGGTGAGGAGTCCAGAGCTGTGCTGCTGAAATACGATGTTGAAGGCAGCCTCCTCTGGTCTAGGCTCTGGGGGCCACCTGAGGGGGCGATAGCGAGAGCTGTCGCAGTCGATGGGAGGGGTGACATATACGTCGCCGGATACATCGGAGGCGTGGCAGCTGGGATGAGCAGGGTCTTCCTCCTGAAATACACCGGAGATGGAGAACTCCAATGGAGTCGGCTGTGGGGTGAGACCGGAGGAGACTACTGCTGGGCCATAGCCCTAGACGACGGCGTATACCTAGGCGG
>JAPDJB010000100.1 GCA_029259285.1 Candidatus Bathyarchaeota archaeon
GATGGCTGACCCCGACCTCGTGCTGCTGCATCCGCCGAGTGTCTACGACTTCCGCAGACGATTCGCCATGTATGGCCCCATCAGCGATGTCATACCCTCGACACCAATCTTCGAGATGTATCCCCTCGGCTATGTCAGCCTCGTCGCCTACCTCGAGGAGCATGGATACCACGCCCGCATCGTAAACCTCGCCGTCAAGATGCTGAAAGACCCGAAACTCGATGTGGAGAGGCTCATCGAAAGGCTGAACCCTAGGGCCTTCGGCATAGACCTCCACTGGCTCGTCCACGCGGCGGGGGCCCTCGACGTAGCGGCCCTCGTCAAGAGGCTTCACCCCGACATCCCCATCATCATCGGGGGGTTGTCAGCCACCTATTATCACAGAGAGATCATCGAGGATTATCCCCAGGTGGATTATGTGTTGAGGGGAGACTCAACTGAGAGGCCTCTGCTGAGGTTGATGGAGCATATAGAGCGGGGAAGCGAACCCGTCGATGTAGAGAATCTAACCTGGAGGAGCCGCGACGGGAAGAAGCGGATAAACCCCTTCACCTACATCCCCGAGAGCCTTGATGAGCTAACCCTCGACTATGGAGCCATGGTTCGCCTGGTTTTGAGGCATAGAGACCTTGAGAGTCATCTCCCCTATGAAAACTTCATGGATTACCCCTTCACGGCTCTCCTCACCTGTAAGGGGTGTCTACACAACTGCGTCACCTGTGGAGGCTCCAGATACGCCTTCAAATGCTTCTTCAACAGGCCTCATCCAGCCTTCAAGTCCCCCAAGCGCCTCGTGGAGGAGATGGCCGTCGTCTCAGAGTATTTCCACTCCCCCATCTTCCTCCTCGGAGACCTCAGGCAGGGAGGCCGCAGATACGCCGAGGAGGTGTTAGAGGGTATAAGACGCGAAGGCATCGACAACACCATCACCCTTGAACTCTTCACCCCAGCTCCAAGGTGGTATCTCGATAAGATGGCTGAATGCTGCGGCAGCTTCACCCTTGAGATATCGCCGGAGAGCCATGACGATGAGATCAGACATCGACAAGGCCGACCCTACTCGACGGGGGAGATGGAGAGATGCATCGAGGAGGCCTTAAAGCTGGGATGTGAACGCTTTGACGTCTTCTTCATGATCGGCCTACCAGGTCAAAGCTATGAATCCGCCCTCAAATCCGTCGAGTATTCCAGGAGCCTCCTGAGACGCCTCGGCGATGGACGCATACATCCCTTCATCGCCCCCCTCTCCCCCTTCCTCGACCCTGGAAGCCTCGCCTTCGAGAACCCCGATGAATATGGGTATAAGCGGCTCTACACGACGCTCACGGAGCATCGTGAAGCCCTCTACCAGCCCTGCTGGAAGCTCTTCCTAAACTACGAGACTAGATGGATGAGTCGAGATGAGATCGCTGAGGCCACCTATGAGGCGATGCTCAGGATGAATAGGGTGAAACGAGAATTCGGCCTCGTAGAAGAGGAGAGGGCTGAACGAGTTGAGGAGGGCCTGAAGCTCGCCCGATGGGTGATGCATAGGATCGATGAGATAAACATCAGGGTCTCCGACCCCGAGGAGAGGGCTAGACGCTACGAGGAGCTTCGAGAGGAGGTGGAGAGGGCGAGGAGATGGACATGGGAGGGTAAACGTGAGCTAAGGGTGACGGAGAGGGCGGGCATAAGGCTGAAGGGCGTATTGAAGCATCTCCTCGGCCTGGCGAGACGTCTATGATGGGAATAGCCGTCTCTCCACCTCCCCTATGGCCTTTAGGCCCTTAACCTCGAAGGGGAGGAGATGTAGGATGATGACCCTCAACTCATCGCTGAAGAGGGACTCTATCTCCTTCAGGTAGCGGAGCTGCATCTCCCTACGTTTACGGTTGAACTCTGATCGCTCGGCTTCCTCCTCTGGGACGAGGTAGTTTACGATGACACCCGACACCTTTATCCCATACTCATCTAGCTCCCTCTTCACCCTCCTCGTCTGATTGACGCCGAGGGCCTCGGGAATCGTCACCAAGAAGGCCTTGGTATGCTCATCCCTCAGCATCGATAGGACATTCTCAGCGAGCCTCCTCCACTCCTCTATGATGCCCAGGGGGTCTCGACGCTCACGCCCCTTAACGAGGATGTCGAGAGCCTTCTTCACCCTGACATAAAGCCTGGCGGCGTCGCCGAGATGCCTATAGAACTTCTCCTGCAGCTTGATCAGCGACAGCGTCCCCCCAGCTGGGGCTGTGTCCCAGACTATAAGGTCGTATCCTCCGCCTCGGTATAGGTCGTAGACGTAGCTGAGGGCGAACTCCTCATCTATGCCTGGCGCCCCCGCGACATACTCGATGATCTCCTCGTCGACCGGTAGAAAGGATGAGACGACCTCGTAGACCTCCCTTCCGAAGCGCTTCTTCCACATATCGATGACGGTGTCATAGTCCAGCTCCACGGCTTCGAGGCCAGGCACCTCCTCTATGGGGGTGATGTTTCCGGAGACGTCTCGCTCCAGGATATCGGAGAGTGAGGGGGTGGGATCTGTTGAGATGAGCAGCGTCTTAAGGCTCCTCCTGGCGAAGTGGAGGGCTGTCGCTGAGGCCGCCGTCGTCTTTCCGACGCCCCCCTTGCCGCAGAACATCACGATCCTCGGCTTCTCATCGTCTAGAAAGCTTAGGCCCTCCCTCGACATCACCATTAACCCCTCCGTCTCCCAGATAAAGGTTAGCACGGTCGACGGCTCAGCAGGTTTATCAATCCATGAGGGGGGTGAGAATAGAGCTTGAGGGGGCTGCCGCCGAGGCTGTGGAGGAGGGTTGAGGAGGCATTAGAGGAGACCATAGGAAGCTATGAGCATGTGAACCACCTCATCTCCCTCTGGCAAGATGAAAGAGCTAGGAGGAGAGGCCTACGACTCATAGACTCCAACGTGGACATAGCCCTAGAGCTGGGATCGGGGCCGGGAAACTATGCTAGGCTACTGGCGGAGCGGTTTGAGGCCCCCCTCCTCTGTCTAGACTACTCTCCCAGGATGCTTATAGAGGCCCGAGAGCGGCTGAGGGAGTTGAATGCTCATCTGCTTAGAGGCGTCTTCGAGGCCCTCCCGTTGAGGGAGTCAACCCTCAGCCTCGTTGTAGCCGCCTACGCCCTGAGAGACTCGACGGATAGGGTTGGAACCCTAAAGGAGGCTAGACGCATCCTGAAGTCGAGGGGGAGACTCCTCCTCATCGACCTGGGGAAGCCTGGAAACCCCATAATGGAGAGGATGCTGGCGCTCCACCTCCGCATAGTTGTCCCCCTCATCGCTGCCCTCGCAGCTCGCAGGGGTCTGAGGAATCCATGGAGAATGCTCTATGAGACCTATAGGATGCTGCCCAGAAACGATGAGATGCTAAAACTATTGGAGGAACTCTTGGGAGACGCCGAGATGGAGGAGTTAGCCCTAGGAGCCATCATAGTTGCGGTGGCTGAGCGATCAGAGGAGCAAAGCGAGGGCCAAGCCCAGAGCCGTCAGGGCTGAGGTTGATAAGACGACGAGGACGTTGGAGGCCATAGCAGGTATGAGGGCCTCCACATCATCATAGTTGCTTAGAACTCCCCTAATGGCCCTATAGGCGATTGGAGCCGTGATTAGGGATAGTATACAGGTCTCGGGGAGTAAGCCTAACAGGATGGCGGAGACGATGTAGAGATAGACGGAGGTGATTAGAAGGGCGTAGACCCTTGAGGCTCTACGCCTACCGAGGAGGATGACGAAGTTTCTGCGGCCTACGCTTAGATCCGCCTCCACATCTGGAAACTCGTTGAGGAAGAGGAGGGTGCCAACCAATATGCCTGGGATAATCCCACCGATGAGAGGAGGCCAATCCAGATGTCCAGCCTGGAGGTAGTAGGCCCCCAGAGCCATCAATGGGCCGAAGTTGAGGCCTGCGAAGAACTCGCCGACATACCAGCGGCTTAGATGCGTCGTATAGAGGTAGACGCTGAGAGCTGCGGGTATAAGGATTAGGAGGAGGCCTAAGCCGAGGGTGAGGAGAAAGTAGACGCCGATGAGAAGGCCTAGGAAAAGGGTTGAGAGGCCGAGCATATAGACCTTCTCGGGGTTTAGAAGACCCTCTGGGAGGATGCCGCTTCCCCCGCTGAAGGGGGTTCTCCTAGTTCTGAGGTCTAAGCCGCTCTTATAGTCATAGTAGTCGTTGAGGACGTTGACGCTTATATGGGCCAGAAGCGCCCCCAGCAGCCCTAGGAGGGCGTTGAGGGGATTAGAGTAGCCCTGGATCAACGCCGAGGCTAGGCCCACGGAGTAGGTGATGGGCGTCAGCAATAGGAAGTTGGGTCTGGTCTCAAGCAGCCAGACCTTAAGCCGCGGCATCAGACACCTAAATTAAGTTAAGGTTAAAATAGTTAGCGGAGGGTTAAGTAGGAGAAGGTCGGTAGACCTCGATGTCAGAAGCGTTGATCGAGGAGAGACTGAGAAATCTCAGGGAATACATCGATGAGACCTTAGAGCATTTAGACCTCACCTCGCTTCACCCCCTGATGGAGGCGCCTGTGAGATACATGCTTAAAACCGGAGGTAAGAGGCTGAGACCCCTCATCTGCCTCCTCTCAGCCGAGCTTGTAGGCGGCGAAGGTGAGAAGGCCATAAAACCCTCCCTCGCATTGGAGCTAATCCATAATGGAACCCTCATCCACGACGACATCATCGACGAGGATGAAACCAGAAGGGGAAAACCCACAGTCCATATAACATACGGGGTGAAGAGAGGTATACTCGCAGGAGATATACTCCTCAGCCTAGGACTCAAATACGCCGCCGAGACAGGGGATCCCAGAATCGTTGAATGGCTTTCGGAGACGGCCTCAAAGATGGTTCAGGGAGTAGCCCTCCAAACCCACTATAGGAGGAGAATCCTCTCCGAGGAGGAGTACCTCGAGATCGCATATCTGAAGAGTGGAAGCCTCTTCGAAGCATCAGCGGCCCTTGGAGCCCTCATCGGCGGGGGGGACGACGTGGAGGTGGGGCGTTTAGCCGGCTTCGGTAGATGCTTCGGCGTTGCCTATCAGGTAAGGGATGACGTACAGGGCATCCTAAATGGCGATGAAGCCCTAAACGACTTGGTGAACGGCGATGTCACCCTTCCCCTCATCTACGCCCTTGAATCCCCTAGCATAACGGAGGCTGAGCGGGGGAGGCTCCTAGAGGCCTATGAGGGGAGAGGCCTCCTAGAGGCGGATGAGGTGAGGAGGATCTACATCAAGTCCAAGGCCCTAGAGAGGGCTGTGGAGAAGATGCGGCTATACGCCGAGGAGTGTATAGAAGCCTTAAGGGGATTTAAATCCTCGCCGCCCTTAGAATGCCTACTACATCTCGTCGACATATACTACCTGAAGCTGGAGGTGTAGCCCCTGAGCCAAGTGGAGGAGAGGGATTATGACGTCATCGTCGTCGGGGCGGGGCCAGCAGGCTCACTCACGGCGAGAGAAGCCGCCTCAAGAGATCTGAGGGTTCTCCTAATCGATAGGAGCCTTGAGATAGGGATTCCAGATAAATGCGGAGAGTTCATCCCAAGCCTTGAGGAGATGAGGAGGCTCGCCCCAAGGGCTGAGGATCTCGAAGCCCTCTTCGACCCCCCTGGATGGTGTATCCTCAACAGGACTAGTAGAGTTAGATTCAGCTTTCCAGGGGGCTTCGAGGTCTCCATACCCTTCAAAGGGGTGGTCGTGGAGAGAAAACTCTACGATAAATATCTCGCCGTCGAGGCCGCAAGGGCTGGAGCCGAGCTTATGCCCAACGCCAAGGCGATAGCCCTCACGGGGAGGGGGATACTCCTAAAACACTCGGGTAACCTCTCAGAGGTCTCAGCCAGGGTGGTGGTGGCAGCCGATGGAGCCTACTCGCTGATGGCCAGGAGGGGGGGCCTCCCCGTCCCCAGGGATCCCTACGACTACGCCGTGGGATATCAACATGAGATGGTCGACGTAGATCAGGACTCCTCAACCATCGAGATGTACTTCGGTGAACACTACGCCCCTGGAACCTATGCATGGATCATCCCTAAGGGGCGGGACATAGCCAACGTCGGAGTGGGCGCCAGAACCCCCTACATGAAGCCTGGACTAGGCATCAGAGACTACTTCGATAGATTTGTTAAGCAGCATCCCGAGGCCTCGGAGAGGTTGAGGAAGGCTAAGTCAACGGCGGTGAAGGTGGGCTTCATACCGGTCAGCGGCCCCCTAAAGAGAACCTATGGGGCTGACATCCTAGCCGTCGGCGACGCGGCGGGGCAGACAATACCCTCCGTCGGCGGGGGAATCCCACCAGCCCTCATCTGCGGCAGAATCGCGGGCTGGGCTATCGCCCAGCACCTCCTGGAGGGCCAAACCCTAAGACTATATGAGGAGGAGTGGAGGAGACAGCTGGGCGAAACCCTGGAGAACTCGCTGAGGATCAGAAGGATGACGGATCTACTCCTCTCCTCCGATCGACGTTTCAACCTCGCAGTCAAGATGGGATTGGTGAATGAGGAGACCGTGATGAAAGTGGTTCTCTGCCACATCGATGCGAAGATGAAGCTGATAGAGGGAACCCTCCTAAGAGTGCTTAAAAGATGAAGATGGATGTGAGAAGGGAATCCATGATCGCAGAGTTAACACTCCATAGACTGGATGCCTCAGGCATCAGGAAGATAAGGGATCAGGTCGCCCTCGATGAGAGCCTGGAACTCCACATCAACGGGATTAGATATAGGAGGCTCACGGCCTCCCCAACCATGAGGAGAGAACTCATATATGGCCACCTCTACACCCATGGCATCGCCCATCCAGATGAAGTCGAGGAGACCATCATCAAACCACCTAGGGTATATGTGAGGCTGAGAAGAGAGATAGATTTGGCCGACATCCAGGATCTAGAGGGTCAACTCCTATCGGAGGCTGAGGGGGTCAAACCAGTTAAGAGGCTGAGGGAGCTAAGAGTCGATGTAGACATCGAAGTGGAGGCTGAGACACTGATGAGGCTGATGGAGGAGATGGAGAGGAGGGGAGTAGCCTTCAGAAAGACCGGTGGAATCCATGGAGCTCTCCTGGCATCGCCTCGAGGCGAGATCGCCGCCTATGTGGAGGATGTAAGCCGCCACTCGGCTGTGGATAAGGCCGTCGGCTCTATGCTTCTCAGGAATCTGAGGCCGCGGGGTTTCATGATGTTCAGCACGGGGAGGCAGTCGGCCTCCATGGTGCTCAAGGCAGCTCGATGTGGTATACCCCTCATAGCGTCGAGGGCCGCCCCCATCTCCTCTGGGGTAAGGGTCGCCGAGGTGACGGGGATCACGCTCATCTGCTTCCTCAGGGAGAGACGGATGAACATCTACACCCATCCTGAACGGGTGTTAACGAGGGGTTAACCTCTCCAAGAGGATCTCCAGAAGGGAGAGGAGGGGGTTGAGAAGCGTTGATAGGGGGCCTAAAGCCTCCACCATCCTCCTTAGATTCCTTAAGTCACGCTCATCTAGAAGCCTGAGGAGGACGGTGAGGAGGAGGTAGAGCGTGATATAGAGGGAGGCCCCCAATAGGAGGGACAGCCAAGGAGATAGATGCAGTGAGAGCAGTAGGGGCCAGACTACGAGGAGAACTAAACCAGCGGAGAGGTATATCTTGCCAGAGGATGAAAAGTCAACTGTGAAGCCATAGTTCCTCCATATCCAATATAGGCCATAGAAGAGGCCGAGCCTAGGGGATGCGATCAACGTGGCTATGAGGCCTACAACCCCAAATCGAGGTATGAGAATAAAGGCGAGGGGCAGACCCAACAGGAGGTTTAAGAGGCGCATATGGAGAACCACCTTTGTCTCACCCTGCCCATTGAGGAGATTAGCGACGCTCAGACCCCCAAGCCCTATGAAGAGAAAGTTGAGGAGGTAGAGGGCTAGATATCCAGAAGCCAGGCGGTAGCTCCCCCCATAGACGATCCAGACAACCTCCCTGGAGACCGCGACTAATAGCAGGGTCGCTGGAATTAGGAGGAAGGCGGAGTACTTCACAGATAGCTGGAAGGCCTCCCTCAGCATGCCACCATCCAGCTTAGAGAAGAGGGGGAAGAGAGCGGTGGTTATCGGCACGGTGAGAAGCCCTAGGAGAGCTGAGAAGTTGACAGCAGCCTGATAATTCCCCATAACATAGGCCTCCACATTGGAGGCGAGGAGAAAGCTATAGAGCTGGTTAAGCCCCATCGTGAGGAGATTCGATACAAAGAGTGGGGAACCATAGGATAGGAGTAGAGACGTCGCAGCGGAGACGTCTAGAGAGCTATTTGAGGGGAATCTAAGATAGGGGACGATGAGGAGGAGGGCTAGGAGAGCGGAGACAGCCATCGCGAGAACATTTCCAGCTACGGCTCCAAGCGCCCCGAGACCCATCAGGATGAGGAGTATAGAGAAGATGCAGCGGAGAATGGAGTAGACGACCGAGGTGAGGGTGTAGAGCTCCATCCTCTCGAAGCCTGTGAAGATGGCTTGAGACGTTGAGAGAAGCGTGTTGACGACGATGTAGATGGAGGCTAGCCTGATTAAGGCCTCTATAGCCGGCTCGTGGAAGAGAGATGAGATGGGGGATGAGAGGAGATAGATGAGGAATGCTAGGAGGAGGCTCAGGAGGAGGTTTAAACCCATCCCAGCCTTCAGCAGAGATGGAACATCGCCCCGCCTTCCAGCGGCAGTATAATATGCTATATGCCTCGTTAATCCGGCTGAGACACCTGGATCCGAGAAGAGAATCGCGATGGAGATTGGTATCATCGCCATGGAGACATGGCCGTAGGCCCTTGAGCCTATCAGCCTCGCGATGAGGATGACGGCTAGAGCCGAGAAGGCGGTGGAGAGAAACTTCCCTATCAGTAATATGAAGGCACCCCGCGCCGAGCGCTTCAGATATCCTTCAACATCCCCTGACAGTGATCTCCCCATCCTCTATGAGAAGTTTCAGGGATTTTAGATTCACCCCAATTAAGGGATTTCGATCCCCGTTATGCTTAAACTATAAAGAGGAATGGAGGGAGGGAGGGGAGTTTAACGCTTTATTCCCCAGACATAGATGTCCATCGATGCCTCTTGGATCACCTTTGAAAATCCTAGAGATCGAATGGGAGAATCTTGACGTATTCCTTGAAAGGAGTCTCTGAAAAGGTTGAACCGCTTCTTAGAAGCCCTTCTACCAGGGGAGAAGATGGAGGTGGAGTCGACTGGAGACCTGGTTAGATGCCCTAGTTGCCATGAGATGGTTCCGAAGACGCTCTACTGCCTCAACTGTGGATACCCCCTATATAAGGTCGAATTCGAGGAGGAGGCAGCTGAGGAGGAGGTGGAGATGGAGGAGGAAGAGGCAGAGAAGGAGGAGGCCCCTCTAGAGGCGGAGAAGATTGAGGAAGAGGGTGAGGGAGGCGGCGAGGAGGTAGAGATGGCGGAGGTCATCGAGGCCACTGAGGAGGGAGGTGAGATATTCAGGCCTCCCCCACCCCTGGAGGAGGTTATGAGGGAGGCAGCGAAGAATCTCTCCATCAGGATGAGAATGGTGAAAATGCTACTAAAGGGAGAGATGAAGGAGGAAGCCTTCAAGCGGCTTCTAAGCCACTACGTGGAGAGAGGTGAGAGATGGCTCTCCGAGCGGAGGGGACTACTGGAGAGGCGTAGAGCACAGCTGGAGGAGCTGGAGGAGAAATTGATGGAGGCTAGGATGAAGCTGGAGGAGCTGGAGATCAGGAGGGCTATAGGCGACGCCTCCGAGGAGGAGTATGAGGTTAAGGCTCCAGCCTACAGATGGGACGTGGAGAAATTAGGCGACGAGGCGGAGCGACTTAAAGCCGAGATCGGTTACCTGAAGGGGCTTTCAAAAGCGATGGGCATGAGCGATGAAGAGTTGGAGAACTCCATAGGGGAGATGATGAAAAACTTGGAGGAGCTGCTGAGCGAGGGTTCAATAACTCAGGAGACCTATGAGAAGGCTGAGAGAGCTTTAGAGGAGATCCTTGATATCTTAAAAGGGTAGAGAGGGTCAATTATATATAATTGACATGAGTTCTTCTTTCTGGGCGTCATCATGAAGGGGCTGAAATATACGCTGAAGCCTGTTGAGAGCAAGCCGAGAAGGAGATATAGAAGGGGAAGCAAATATGATCCTATCATAGATGCATTTCTGGAGTCGGATAAGGATATCGTGGAGGTGGAGGTTAAGGGTAAGAATCCAAACTATGTGAGAATGCAGCTAAACAAGAGAATAGAAGCGCGTGGTTTGAGGGATAAGGTGAAGACGTCGGTCATCAACAACGTCCTCTATCTGGAGAGGGTTAGATAGTTCTACACCTTTTTCTCAATCCATAAAATGTTTTAAGGTAGGGGAGGAATCTAACTTAGCGATGATTATAGACCTCCCCACCCTCCTCTCGAATCCGGCGGTTAGATCTACGGCCATAGGCGGCGTCATAGGATACGCCTCAGGCTACGCCTTAAAGAAGGTGGGGAGGATCATCCTCCTATCCCTCGGCTCCCTCCTCATGATCCTACAATATCTCCAGTGGGAGGGGGTTATCACCATAAATTATCGGGCGTTGGAGAGCTTCCTCTCATCCCTCCTCTCCAGGGCGGTGGAGCTGCAGGATGTGATTCTCGAAGCGTCGAATCTACTTGGCTTCGGCTTCGCCTCCGGCTTCGCCCTCGGCCTCTATAAGGGTTAAACGGAGATCACGAGGCTCTCCAAGTCTCTCGGATAGTATGTGACCCTCTCCGCTCCATCCTCGGTGATCAACACCGTATCCGAATGTCTGAACCCTGCGAAGCCAGGTATATAGATTCCAGGCTCACAGCTCACCACCATCCCAGGTTTAAGTGGCTCCTCGTTGCCTATATCGAGCCATGGAGGCTCATGGCCGTCTAGACCTATGCCATGACCCGTGTGATGGCGCATATAATCTCCATAGCCGGCGTCGACGATGATCTTCCTGGCGGCCCTGTCAACGTCGCAGCATCTCACCCCTGGGGCCATCGCCTCTAGGGCTGCCTCCTGAGCCTTCAACATCACCTCGAAGAGTCTACGCTGCCTCTCAGATGGCTCCCCGACGATTAGTGTTCTCTCCAGCTCGCTGCTGTAGCCGCCTACGTCGGCTCCGGCTCCAGTTATGAGGACGTCTCCAACCCTGATCTCTCGTCCAATCCCTATGGAGTGGGGCATCGCCGACTTCCATCCCACCTGCCCCCTGAAGCCTGCGTAGGCTGGGGGCCTCCCCGCTCTCGTCGGCATGTACTCGACGCCGAGGGTCTTCTTCATCATAGATGTAGCCTCCAGCGACGCCATTAGGGAGATCTCCACATCCCATAGGCCTGGAGCCGTGTATTCCTGCAGCAGCCTGTGAGCCAGATTCCCCCACTTTGCGCTCTCCCTTATGAGGGCGATCTCCGCTTCGGATTTTATGAGACGCATCTTCCAGATGATGTCTCCAGCCCTCGTGAAGGAGGCTTCAGGGAGCTTCTCGCGGAGAGGCGGCCCCACATAGCCGTAGATGCCCGATGCTCCAGCTGGGTTGTCGGCTCCCAGCTTCGCCTTGGCGTATCCCATCTCCATGAGCCATTCGGCGAAGAGATCTATTGGATGGCTCTCTCCAGGGTAGTCGAAGTATGTTCGTACTTCGCCTATGAGCCTGGTCTGATGCCGTAGGTGATCCTCCTCTAATAGGGGGCCGAGGAAGGCGAGTTCCCCCTCCCTTGGAACCAGTAGTAGGGCTGGCCTCTCGGTTGGTATGTGGATGTAGCCGGTGAGGTAGTAGATATGTTTGGGATTTGTCAGCAATAGCGCGTCGAGGTTTCGCCTCTCCAACTCCTCTCTAACCCTCTCTATTCGACGCTTATACTCCCCCTCACCGATGTAGAGTCTCATAGCACTCCTCGGATAATTCACTTTGGATGTTAAAATGGTGTCGACGTAAAGTTTTATTTCCACCATTCAGATGTAGCAGATGGAATGGAGAGCTGGGAGATGCTTATAGCGCTTTTTTTGCTCTCCCCCCTCATCCTCACCGTCCTCTCCTTCTTCGCAATATCCATCATAGAGGCTATAAGGGAGGCGAGGAGGGGAGTTAGGATACCTCGCGGGGATGAGATGCTTTCTGAATATCTTGAGGA
>JAPDJB010000120.1 GCA_029259285.1 Candidatus Bathyarchaeota archaeon
CCCCTGGGGGAGGGGTGAGGATGTCGAGGATTCCACTCCCATATAGCCCAAAGGTCCTGGAGCTCTTCAGGAATCCTAAGAACGCCGGTGCCATGGAGGATGCCACCGTCTCAGCGACGGCTGGAAGCCCCATCTGCGGAGACATAATTGCCATCTACCTCAAGATCGGAGGGGGAGATGTCATCGAGAGGGCTACCTTCGAGAGCTATGGCTGCGCAGCCAACATAGCGACGGCGAGCATGCTCACCGAGATGGTGAAGGGGAAAACCCTCAGGGAGGCCTGGGAGATCACCTGGAGAGATGTGGCCGAGGAGCTTGGAGGCCTCCCCTCAATAAAGCTTCACTGTGGAGCCCTCGCCGTTGGGGCGCTACGCAGGGCCATAAGGGCCTACTATGAGAAACGGGGAAGGCCGCCATGGCTGCCTGAGGAGGCGACGCTGGAGGAGAGGCAGGCCCTGGAAGCCGAGAGGACGGGTGAGATTCTCTCGAGGAGGATAGGGGGAGGAGGCGTTGAGCGATCCCCTAGATAGATATGTCAGCCGAATCGAGGAGGCCTGCGGGGAGAGGGGGGATTACATCGTCATCCTTAGATATGATAAACAAGGAGAGGCCCTGAAGAAGATATTATCGAGATGCGAGGTGGAGAGAAACATATCGGGGATCATGATTAAAGCCGCCTATCGAGAGCTAAGCCTAACCCTCTTCACAACGGGTAAAATCCTATTGAAGGGGGTGAAGGATCGAGTGGAAGCCGAGAGATTCCTGATGGAGCTCCTATCTGATTAGAGGCCTTCAACGATCTCCTTAACCCTCTCCACCAACTTCTCAGCTTCATCTAGGGTGTTGTAGATGTAGGTTGACGCCCTAACGGTTCCCTGAGGGCGGTTTAATAGATGCTTAACCAGCGGCAGTGCGCAGTGGTGGCCGGATCGAACCATGATGTTCGCTGCATCTAAAGCCAGGGCGACTTCATGTGGGTTTAGACCTTCGACGTTGAAGGAGATGACGCTCATGCCATGCTCAGGATCCCTAGGCCCATAGACCTCCACCCTCTCCAACTCCATTAAGCCCTCCCTGATGGCCCAGGAGATCTCCCTATCATGATCCTCCACATCCTTCATCCCCAACCTCTCCAGGTATTCGACGGCGGCTCCCAATCCTATCGCCTCAGCTATAGCTGGGGTTCCAGCCTCAAATCTCTCCGGACTCTCACCCAGCTCATACTCCCCGAGGCCGACATCCCTTATGGTTCCACCTCCTATACATAGAGGCTCCAACTCCTCCTGAACAGTGGGGGCGATGTAGAGAACCCCTATACCTGTTGGGCCGAGCATCTTATGCCCTGAGAAGGCGAGGAAGTCGCAGCCCAGCTTCCTCACATCGGTCTCCATGTGGGGGACGGCCTGGGCGCCGTCGACGAGGAGGAGGCTTCCATGCTCATGGGCGATCTCAGCTATCTCCTCAACGGGGACGATGACTCCAAGGACGTTGGAGACCCTCGTAACGGCGACGAGCCTTGTTCTATCATCGATGGCCTGCTCAAAGTCTGAGAGGTTGAAGAGGCCCTCCCTGTTAGGTCTCACAACCTCCACCTCGAGGCCGAAGCGTCTGGCGGCTCTAAGCCATACGATGTAGTTGGAGTGATGCTCCAGCAGCGTCGTCACAATCTTTTCACCCCTCCTCCAGGGTAGACCCCAGGCGACGAGGTTTATGCTCTCGCTGGTGTTCCTCGTGAAAACTATGCTCCTCCAAGATTCGGCGCCGATGAAGTCTGCCACCTTCCTATGGGCCTCCTCATACTCCTCACTCGCCCTCTGCGACAAACGATGGACACCCCTCTCCACATTCGCCCTATATTCATGGTAGTATTCCAGCATCTTCTCGAGAACCAGCTCAGGGGTGAGGCTGCTGGCTGCGTTATCTAGGTAGATGACTCCACTCCTCAGAATCGGAAAATCGCCTCGGATTCTCTCCACATCCAAGCCCTCCGCCTCCAGAGGTTGTAGAGTAGATACTATAACGCCGTAATAAATCTAACTGACCCCACGGAGGAGCCCCTTAAATCCATGGCTAAACCCGAGGTCGACGTCGAGGGGAGCATCCATATAGGATTATGAGGATTACCCCCTGAATGGATTCGCAGCGCTGCGGCTATGCTTTTAAGGTTTCCAATCCCTTAAACCTTGAATACCATGAGGGATTCATCCCAGAGAAGGTTGAGGGGTGTTGTCAGCGAGATAGGGCTGGAGAGGGAGGAGGGGAGATTCCACTCCTTCAGGGTGAAGGTGGGCATCACTTTGAGGATGGAGAACTCTATGGACTACGAGGAGGGGGAGAGGGCTGTGAAGAGGTTGAGGAGGGAGCTTCTGGGGAGGGAGGTGGAGCTTGAAGCCCTGACCTATAGGTGCCCCATCTGCGGCAGGGGATTCAACTCGGAGATGGGCCTCAAGATTCATATAAGGCGCAGTCATCGGGAGAAGCCTTAATTCTAAGCCCTCCCCCTACTCATCCAAAGGGTGATTCGATGAGGGTGAGGGAGATCCTTGAGGAGGCCCCCCTCAAGAACTATCACTATAGGCTCTTCATGGCAGCCTACATCGGATGGATGTTCGACGCCATGAATTCAGGCCTCATCTCCTTCGTCTTGAAGCCCCTATCAGCCGAGCTGGGGCTGACCCCCAGCGTCGTAGGCCTGATGCTCAGCTCATGGCTGATGGGGATGCTCATAGGGGCCTCGTTGATGGGAACCCTCGCAGATAGGTTTGGACGAAAATCCATCATCGTGGCGTCGCTGCTCCTCTACTCGATACCGGCAGGCCTCTGCGCCCTCACGGATCGATGGGAAATCATCACGGCCCTAAGGTTCCTCGCAGGCATAGGGGCCTCAAGCTACATGGCTGTGACCAGCACCCTCATCTCCGAATGCTTCCCAAGGCGGATGAGGGGGAAGGCCGTCGCCTTCCTGGAGAGCGCCTGGGCCTTCGGATGGCTCTTGGCAGCCTACCTCGGCCTGATACTGGCCCCTACGAGAGGTTGGAGACCCGTCATCATGGCGGGCTTCACCCCGATAATAGCGGCCATAATCTTCCAACTCCTCGTCCCAGAGTCCCCGAGATTCCTCGGGAGAGCTGGGAGATTGGAGGAGGCGGCTGACATCCTGGTGGAGACTGCCCTACTACCCGAGGAGAGGAGAACCGAGCTTGAGGCTGAAGAGGTTGAGGCTAGGAGGCTCCCCATAGCAAGCCTATGGTCCACAGCCTATAGGCGTAGAACCCTCATGCTGTGGATACACTGGTTCTGCATAGTCCTCGCCTATTGGGGAATCTTCCTCTGGGCCCCCTACATCCTCGTCGCCGAGAGGGGTTTAACCCTTGTTAGGTCGCTCTGGTATTCGCTTCTGATGACGGTTATGCAGATACCTGGCTACTGGAGTGGGGCGCTCCTCATAGAGCGTGTAGGCCGGAGAAGGCTGCTGGCCCTATACATGGCCCTCGCAGGCCTTGGAAGCCTCATGTTCTCCATGGCCCATACACCCCTGGAGGTTTTGATATGGGGGTCGGCCATCTCCTTCTTCAACCTCGGAGCCTGGGGGATCACCTATGCATATACCCCTGAACTCTACCCGACGGAGATGAGGGCGACCGGAGCAGGTTGGGCCAACAGCGTCGGACGGATCGGCGGAATACTCGGCCCCTATATAGCTGGAGTCCTCATAGGATTGACCGGAAGCACTCCGCTCTTCATCCTCTTCGCCCTATTACACCTCATATCAGCATCAGCCGTCACGCTCCTCGGCGTTGAGACTAAGGGAGTTAGCATCGATTAGACGCCCCTCTCAGCCCTATATGCCAACGTTAAATGCCTTCACCTTCTCCACTCAACTTCTAAATTTTCATTTATCTCAGTAAAACAATATTACCCATTCCCCTCCTTCTCCTCTCAACTAGACCTTTACTCTCCAACAAATCCAAAACCCTACTAACACTCGCCTTCGAAAGCCCCGTTATTTCTGGAAGTTCTCTTTGTTCTATAGTTCCACCAGCTTCAATTATCGCTTGATATATCTTCCGTTCATCCTCCCTCAATATTTTTGCTATTTCTCTCCATCTCCTTTTTCTCTCCTCAAGCAACAATTCACCAGCAGGTTTCTCGACCGAATCAAAGAGAAGCAAATATGTTCCGCTGACACCAAGTATAGTAGAAGCCATTACAATAATTATAACATCCTCAAGCGTGAAAAATCCTGGGAGTTGGGTAACATATGCACTTTGACCTTCTATAACTATTTGGATCGGTGTTGGATTCAACAGCTTTAGCCCTAAAATGAATGCTGAGGCAACGAATAAAGCTGCCATAAATACCGTTTTTCCACGAAATTTTTTGCCTTCCATCTTTTCACCTTCCATATAAAAAAGGTAGTGCTTTATTTATTTCACCTCTTCAACCGATTTCACTTTTTCGCTGTTCAAGTCTATTGTAATCTTATAGTATTCGCCTTCAACTTTTACTGTTAGGATCACCTCATCCCCATAACTCTCCGCCCAAACTGCATCTTTAGGCTGTATGCCTTCCCCGTTGGTTAATTCCTGTATTCTACTATCCTTATTGGCTATTTCAAGCCATTTATTCATCATCTTCTCGTGTTCTGCTTTTGCTTCTTTGATCTCCTCCTCAGTCATCTTATGAATCGTTATTTTATGTTGCAACTTATGTCCCGCCGCTTCTACAGTAAAATTGTATTCTCCTTCTGGCATTGGTATTTCTTTCACGACCTTACCGTTCTCATATATTTTTAGCCGTTCTCCCATTGCTACTACCTTAACTTCCTTTCCTGCAAACTTTAGTGAGTTGCTTGCTCCAGAGACTGTTGCTATACCTGCCGTTACCAATCCTGTTACTAGCAGGATGCTGAGCAGAGCCAACCTGTTTTTCATTTCACCATTCATTTTCGCTCGCCATATGAATGAGGTGTGAAACACCTTAAAAGTCATGTATTTGAAACTAGTTTGAAACACATTTTGCGAATAGCGAATCCCTGTAATAGAATCCACATGGACGTTTAGGGAGCTGCTATTACTACCTCTTCATGTAGCTGGCCATCGACCTGCTCCATATACTTCTGCCCTCATCGATCTCAGGTCTTCGAGGAGAAGCTCCTAGGCCTTTTACAACGCATAAATAGGGTTGAGAACTAACCAGATCGAGTCCCATGGAGGTTGAAGTTAGGCCGACGGAGAGGATCGTCCTTCTCGGCGTCGACCATAGAAGCGTTGAGAATCTCGCCTGGTGTGCAGCCACCTATGGGGTCAATAGACTCTTCTGGGTTGACGGCCACCTCCTCTGCCTCGAAGTCTATGAGAGGGCCCTGGAGATAGAGATGGAGAGTGGAGAACTCTATATAAGTCAACTCTGCATAGCTGAGATGCCTAGATACGTCAGGCTATTGGAGGTGGGGAAGGGGACGGAGATACCCGTCGTCAACATGACGGACATGCAGCTATATAGGAAGCTGTTGAGGGCAGCCCTAAAGGTATTGCCATAGGTTGTTTTTCAGCTATAGGTGAGGGTGTGAGCCTTTTTGAGAAGTTTAGAATATATATTTATTAAAAGGCCTATAAAACCTAAATAAAATCTTCATCTAAACATTTTGAAGGTGGAGTTATGAGGCCCATAAGTGTTGAGAGATTCATGTTCTATGAAGGCCGTAAACTCTACGGCTTTAGATTGGAGGGGAGTTCTTCAAGGCCTGGAATCATCGCAACAATCACATCCATAATCGCTGAGAAGGGGCTGGACATCACATATTACTCAACAACCGGAACTGTGAGGCTTAGAGAACGGGGTGGAGAGATAATCTTCATCGACTTCACTGGATCGGATGTGAGGCCTGAAGACCTGGCTAGGGAGTTTATGGCCCTCGACTTCGTCGATAGGGTTGAGATAATAAGGCCTAAATTCAAGGGCTTCATCATCGATGATGTATCCTTCCCAGTCATGCTCGGCGATGAGAGGGCCATCATACTCTCAGGGTCGGCCCTTAAGGGCATTCTCATCGACTTCCGTAGGAGACTTGGCACAGGCGGCGAGGCGATGCTATATCACATCGGAAGGGAAGTCGGGATGGAGAGTGCGAGGAACATCAACCAGAACGCTGAGAGGATAGGGGTTAAAGAGTTGAGGGGTAAATTCGAGATGGGTATGCTGCTACTGCAGTGCCTCGGCTACGCCATCCCAGAGATTGTGGAGTTCAGCGAGGAGCCACCCTACCTCAAGATACGCCTCCAAAACTCCATCGAATGCGAGCTGGGTAGAAGAGCTGATAAGCCCTTCAGCCACTACGTCAGGGGCATGATCGCGGGATACGCCTCAGAGCTTCTCCAGAGGGATCTCTTGGCCGAGGAGACGAGATGCATAGCCATGGGAGATCCATACTGCGAATTCGAGGTGAAGCCGAGGGAAGGGTAGGAGGGTGAAACAGATAAAGGCCTACCCAAATTATCATCCCGGGGTTGGGATGTCTAGGGATTGGGAGGATTTCTTCACATTCCATGTAGGCCCCTGGGGATTCTGGTTCGGCCCCTACAGACCCTTCAGGGTGAGATATAGGAGAACCGAGAAGAGCCACATCATACGCATATATCTGGATAGGGATGTGAAGCGAGAGGAGATCAAGGCCCGCTTAGTTGAGCCTGGCGTCCTGGAGATCGAGTGGCCAGCCGAGCGGGGAGAAAAAATTCCAATAGAGTAAGCGAAGGGAAACTTTAAGTGTAATTCTGTATGATAAAGAAATTAGGGTTAAGAGCAAAGATGAAAAATATTAATTTTAAATTAAAACCTATAATGGGCGAGAAGGAGATAATAAATCATAAATTACTTATATACGAATATCATCCCGAGACAATAAAATATATAGAAAATACTAAACTTGAATATAGAAAAGAGAAGGGGCAATTTTTTACTCCCAGAAGTTTACGAGAAGAACTACTATCTAAGCTCCCTAGATTGAAAAAAGCGAAAATTCTTGACCCTTCATGTGGAACAGGAGAATTTTTGTTATCAGCGAGAGAGTATTTTGATGAACCAGAACTATACGGATGGGAAATAGATCCTAAGCTCGTAGAAATAGCAAGACGTGTTGTTCCAGAAGCGCATATCGAACTAGTCGATGCATTAGAGAAACCATTTAAAGAGGAATTTGATATAGTCTTAGGTAATCCACCCTATTTTGAATTTAAACCAAAAGATAGAGTGAAGTCTAAGTTTAGAGAAATCATCTGGGGTAGACCTAACATATATGCTTTCTTCATATATCTTGGATTAAAGATGTTGAAAAGAGGAGGATACCTTGCATATGTAGTTTCTTCATCCATGAATAATGGTGCTTACTTTAAGAAGTTAAGAAAATTTATAGTTGAAAATGGAGATATCATATACATGAAAGTGTTAAATTATCCATACATATTTAAAGAAGTGAATCATACATTCCAACTTATAGTCATTAAAAAAGGTATAAATAGTGGTAAATACATATTTAAGAAAGATGATATTCTAATATTCTCAGAGATGGCTGAAAAATTATATGAAGCATTCAAAAATGCTATAACATTATATGAAATGGGATATAAAGTACAAACAGGAAAAATAGTATGGAATCAAAATAAAGAAAAATTAACATACAATTCAAATGAGGGAATTCCACTTATATGGGCACACAATATAGTGAAAGGGAAGTTAGTGTTAAATAATAAACAAGATAAACCTCAATATATAAAAAGTTATAGATACGATGTGGGACCAGCCATCGTTGTGAGAAGGGTCGTAGGGCATCCTAGATCGGGTACTATCGAAGCCGCCTTGGTTCCTCCAGGCTTTAAGTTTCTTGGAGAAAATCACGTAAACGTTATTTATCCACCTAAAACAGCTAGTTTAGAAGAACTTATCGAGATTGTACGGCAATTAAATTCGCATGAAGCACAAAAGATCGTAAGAATGATAACAGGAAACACTCAAATATCTAAAACTGAGCTTGAAAGACTTTTCCCAATAAAGCTTAAAAATGGTTTAAGAAATAAATATAGGAGGAAATGATTATGTGGAGGCGAGAACGACACAGGGCCTATCTAAGCCAAGTTATTCTTCTGGCTGAAGAATTAGGTTATAATGCTATATTTCAAAATTTAAATAACACACCTGGGGAACCGGATGCAATAATAGAAAACCCAAAGAATGGTAAAATTGCCATAGTAGAAGTCGAGGTTACATTCCAACAACAAAAAAGTCATCAAAAGAAAATAGCCAATAGATGGAGAAAAATACAAGAATATAGAAGAAGTGGAAGAGATGCCGTTCTTTTAGTTATAGGGGCACGTAGAAGAGATTTAATAAGCTTATGTAAACGTGCAGAAACTAATTATAATATTCAAATAAATCCAGAGGAAGAGTATGGTATAACTATATTTAGTTGTGTAAGTTATAACGATCAAAATGAAATAAGATCAGCCTTATTACGTTGTTTAGGGGACGACTAACATACATAAATCTTTAATTCAAAAACAAGTAAGAGAGTAGCCTAAACCCTTTAAAGGCTGTGGGGCCTCTTCATCTCTGCATGGAGTTCGAGGAGCTTGAAAGGTTTATAGAGGCTGAACTTGAATGCCGTAAGCATCCAGGCTCATCGGTGGCCGTCGTCAAGGGCGACGAGATGGTCTGGGCCAAGGGCTTCGGCTACGCAAACCTAGAGGCGAAGAAGCCTGCGACACCTGACACCATATATCGATGCGCATCGGTTACGAAGCCCGTCATCACCGTTGCCCTCCTACAGCTCATGGAGAAGGGCAAATTCACGCTGGACGACAAGGTTGAGGAGCATCTAGGCTTCGAGATTAAAAGCCCCTACGAGGAGAGGCCCACCATCAGAGACCTCCTCACCCACCGGACGGGGATGCCGACGAGGGTGCCACCCATCTTCAAGAATCTCGAGGAGGCCCCAACGCTGAGGGAATACGTCGAGGAGGCCGCTAGGGCCGTTAGGCCGCCAGGTGAGCGGTGGGAATACTGCAACACGGCCTATGCGATGCTCGGCCTCCTCATCGAAGCCTTCACTGGTCAACCCTACACTGAGCATGTCGTCGAGAACGTTCTCAAGCCTTTGGAGATGAACTCCAGCGGCTTCGAATTGACCCCCGAGATGGAGGGGCGCCTAGCCACGGGCTATGTGAGATGGGGAGGCCCAGATCAGCCCCTGAAGCGGGTTGACCACTACTATCTTGGGACGAGACCTGAAGACCCAGCTGGAAGCCTCTACTCGACGGTTGTCGACCTATCACACTTCGTCATAATGCAGTTGAATGGGGGCGTCTATAGGGGGAGGAGCATCCTCGGGGAGGAGACCCTTGAGGAGATGCAGAGGCTTCAGGCTCCTGCTGGGGCGTCGAGGAGCGGGATGGCCCTGACGTGGTTCAGGAGCATCCACGACGGCCATGTGATGCTCGCCCATACGGGTGGTATGCCAGGCTACACGAATCACGTCGCCCTATATCCGGAGCTCCAGATCGGCATCTGTTGGCTAAGCAACCTCAACGATGGAACCGGGTGGAGACCTCCAGCCCCGACGGCGCTGAGAATAGCAGCGGGTGAGGCGGCGCCCTTCAACCCTGAAAGGGTTCAGAGGGTTCCGGAGGAGTGGCGTAAACTCGTAGGCCTCTATGGGGAGAGGGGTAAGACCATCAGGCTGACGGTGAGGAATGGCTACCTCATCATCGAGAACCTGGGAGCCTACCTGGAGAAGGTGGGTGAAGGCCGCTACATAGTCCACGGCTCATCCTACGACGGCTATGAGCTGACCGTAGAATACGATGAGGAGGGGAATGTCAAGCAGCTCGACCTCTGGGTCTATGAATATCCAAGATATGTTGAGGAGCCACTGAAGGTGGATGAGGAGACGCCGCTAAGGGGGCATTGGAGAGGCGAATACCACCACCCCTACGGCTTCTACCAGCTCGACCTAATCATCGGCGGCGCCAAGAGGGGTATGGCCACAGACATGGATGGAAGGCTGACACCCTTCGAGGACTTCACAGCCGAGAGGGGAAGGGTGAGAGGCGTCTATAGATTCAGGCCGCCGAAGGCTTACAGAGGATGGATGGCTGAGGAATTCAGAGTCGAGGTAGACCTACACGCCTGGGAAGGCAGACTACAAGGCCTATTGAGGTTCACATCGAAGAGGCCTGGAGACCTATGGATAGTCCCAATAACCCTAGAGAGGATCTAACCCATTTTTCTCCACGTAGAATGGCCGCATGGTCCCGCCCCCCGGAATCGAACCGGGAACCATCCGGTGTCTGCTCAATGGCTGGACGCCTCGCCCTTGGAGGGCGGAGCTACAGCCGGACGCTCTACCATTGAGCTAGGGCGGGTCTAGGGCGGGTGCGGCCGTCATATTTCTCTGTGGACGGAGATTTAAATCTTGATCCTCAATTCGTATGTTTCCATTATCCATAAAGGTTATTCCCCTCGCCGTTGAAGGGGTCTCCGTGTCCCTCCGTGTTGAGGATTGTATGACGAGGAGGGTTGTCACCGTTGAGCCTGGATATTCGGTGAGGTATGCGGCTAGGCTTATGAAGCTCTATGGCATCAGCAGCCTCGTCGTCGTCTCTGAGGGGCGTATCGTCGGCATCGTCACCGAGCGGGATATAGCCTATAGGGTTGTGGCGAGGGGTCTCAACCCCGAGCGGGTTAGGGTCCGCGATATCATGTCCCACCCCGTCATCGTGACCTATCCCTCGACGCCCTTAGAGGAGGCTGTGGAGGCGATGTTTAGGAGGGGGATTAAGAAGCTGCCCGTCGTCAATCGAAGCGGGGAGGGGTCTAAGCTGGTTGGCATCCTATCCCTCACGGATGTGGCCCGACTCCAGCCTAAGCTGATCGAGGCGATGAGGGAGGCCTTCCCCCAAGCCTTCACGGAGGGCGATGAGTTCTACGTCACCTAGCCGAAGGCCCTCCGGATGCTCTCCTCGTAGGGCGGCCTTAGGATGCCCCGCTCCGTGATGAAGGCTGTGATGTATTTAGCCGGCGTGACGTCGAAGGCTGGATTCTTGGCTGGGGTTCCCCTCCTTGCGATGTAGACCCTTGTAGGGTTCCCCTCCTCGTCGACGCCCCAGGCTGTTACGACCTCCTCGGGGCTTCGCTCCTCGATCTCGATTTCATCGCCCGATGGGCATTTGAGGTCGAAGGTCATCTCAGGGGCTGCTACGTAGAATGGGACGGCATTCTCCCTGGCTACGACGGCCCGTTCATAGGTTCCGATCTTGTTGGCCACATCGCCGTTGGCCGCTATCCTGTCGGCGCCGACGATCACCAGATCGATCTCGCCTCGACGCATGTAGTATCCCGCTGCGTTGTCGGCGATGACGGCGTAGGGGATGCCCTCCATCTCCAGCTCCCAAGCCGTCAGCCTAGCCCCCTGGCATCGGGGTCTGGTCTCGTCGACGTAGACGAAGATGCTCTTCCCCATCCTATGGGCATACCTTATCGGGCTGAGGGCCGTCCCATAGTCGATGAAGGCGAGGGCACCTGCATTACAGTGGGTGAGGATGCGCGCCCCATCGGGTATGAGCTGGGCGCCGTATTCCCCGATGAGCTTTGAGGCTCTAAGGTCTTCCTCCGCGATCCTATCCGCCTCTTCGACGATGCGTTGGACACGCTCCTCGACGCCTCCCTCCCCTCCTGCTCTGAGGCATCGCTCAACGGCGTGGAAGAGGTTGACGGCTGTCGGCCTCGTCGCCCTGATACGCTGAGCCGCCTCCTCCATGTAGGCCATGAAATCCCTTAGGGGGAGATGCCGTGCCTCCATGGCTGCCTGAGCCATCCCATAGGCGGCTGCAACCCCTATCGCTCCGGCAC
>JAPDJB010000044.1 GCA_029259285.1 Candidatus Bathyarchaeota archaeon
AGATATTTTTGGTGGAATTTTTAGTCCAGCACATGTAAGAGTTAAAGTTGCTGAAGCTTTACCTGAAGATGAAGGAAAAGGAATTATTAGAATTGCTGAAGATAAGATGAGGGAAGGTGGATTTAAATACGGATTCCCACCACGGCGACGGGACGAGGGACATCTTCGGGGAGGACGAGGATGTCCTCCACTTCTGCTTCTGCGACCGCTCCTTTGACGGCGGAACGAAAGTTGATGTGAGGGTTCCCTTCGGGGCGGGCGACGAATTCTATGCGGAAAACATAAAAGGTCTCTTTAGGGAAAGGGTTGAAGCCTTAAGACCCTACATGATATTCTGGGAATACGGTTATGATGCGACAATGGGGGACTACGGCTCAAGGGGAATATCCCCCGAAGCCCATATCCTCATGGCGAGGGAGGTTAAAAAGATAGCGGATGAGGTGTGCGGGGGGAGGCTCATCATCATCCTCTGCGGGGGCTCAAGGAAGGATATAGCCAATTACACGATCCCCCGCATAATAAAAATCCTTTGCGAAGGAGGCTGAGATGGAGAGGATAGAAGGAGCGGGAAAATTCACATACCACTACCCGAGACTCCTCACCCTCATAACATCAAGCCACGAGGGGAAGGATAATGTGATGACAGCAGCATGGCACTCGCCCATATCAATAAACCCGCCAATAATGGGGGTAGCCATATCCCCCCAGAGATATACCCTTGAACTCATCATGGCTTCAGGGGAGTTCGGGATGAACTTCCTCCCCTTTGAGATGTCAACCCTCTTCGCCCAGGTCGGGGGAATATCCGGAAGGGAGGTTGATAAGTTCAAAAGGTTCGGAATAGAAAAGCTTGAGCCGATAAAGACAAAGGTGCCCATAGTAAAAGGGGCTTACCTCGCCTACGAGCTGAAGCTCATGGAAACAAGAACCTACGGAGATCACGAGTGGGTCGTCGGAGAGGTCGTCGCAACCCATATAGACGAGAGATTCTTCAATAAAACGGGTCTCTTTGAACTAAGACTCGCTAACCCCTCCCTCTACCTCGGCGGAGAGCTTTACATAACGGCATCAAAATCTCCCGTGAGGCTTCTTGACAGGAAGTTTTACGGGAGGAAGTGATTATTCAAAGACGCCCTCTTCAAACAGGCTTATGAACTCCTCGTCGGGGATGCCGAGGATTTTTGTGCAGACGAACTCCGTGTGCTGACCGAGGAGGGGGGCTGGCTTCGATATGTCGCCTGGAGTCTCAGACATCTTTATGTGGAGTCCAGGCATCATGGTCTCCCCAAGCTGTGGGTGGACAACCTTCACGAACATCTCCCTCGCCCTCGCCTGCTCGTTTCGCATCACGGCGTCGAGATCATTGACGGGGGCCACGGGGATTCCAAGCTCGACTAAGGTGTCCACCACCTCCTCCACGGTTCGCTCCGAAACCCACTTGGCGACAGCTTCATGGGTGGCCTCCTCGACGCCTATAAGCTCCCTCATGGCATCCTCCATCCTACCCGTCTGAACAGCTATGGCTACATAGCCATCCCTCGCCTTGAAGGCGTCGTATACTCCCCAGCTTCTAACAGCCCTATCCATCGTCGTCTTGGCGAGATGCCAGAAGGAGAAGCTCTGACTCACAGCTATCATCGAATCCATCTGAGCGACATCGATCCGCTGACCACGGCCAGCCCTCTCCCTATAGATGAGGGCGGCCAGGATCCCTATGAGGAGGGAAAGCCCAGGTATGGTGTCCGCTATGGCCTCGGGAGCCAGGTGTGGAGGTCCCTCAGGGTCGATGCTATCCCTCATAAGCCACATATAGCCGCTGGAGGCTTGAGCTATTAGATCGAAGCTTCGACGATCCTTCCAGGGCCCCGTCTGCCCAAATCCCGAGATCGACGCCAATATGATACGGGGATTCAGCTCTTTAAGGGTCTCCCACCCAATTCCCAATCGCTCCATGGTTCCAGGCCTGAAGTTCTCAACGACGACATCGGAGACCTTAACCAGCCTCTTGAAGAGCTCAACGCCCTTGGGATGTTTGAGGTTGAGGGTTACACCGAGCTTGCAGCGGTTTATAAAAGCGAAGTAGGGGCTTACCCCCTTAACCAGCGGTGGAAACATCCTCGTCATCTCGCCCCATGGAGGCTCGATCTTTATGACCTCAGCTCCGAGGGCTGCGAGGAACATGGTGCATATCGGCCCAGCGTGGGCGTGGGTTAGGTCTAGAACCCTTATGCCCTCTAGAGCCTTCATCCCAGATAGAGGGGTTTAGGGGTTGAAAAGGGTTTTCCATGGAAAAAGAGTTGTCGATTAGGGCCATAGATGGCTGAGGAGCTGTCTACGCTCCGACAGCTCCGAGCCGGCTTCGAGGACTCCCTCTATGGATAGGAGCCGCCTCTTCCACTCCACCCCCGAGCCGAATTCACCTATATCCCCGTTGGATCTCACAACCCTGTGGCAGGGGATGACTATGACTATTGGATTCCTCGCCACGGCGTTCCCCACGGCCCTCGCCGCCCCTGGACGGCTAACCATCTCAGCTATCCTCCCATAGGTTGAGACCCTTCCATAGGGTATGCGCCTCATAGCCTCCCATACAGCCCTTTGAAACTCCGTCCCCCTTAGGTCCAGGGGTATATCGAAGTCGACGGGATGCCCCTCGAAGTATTCCCCCAGCAGTATCGAGAGCTCCTCAAATCGCTCAGGCTCCTCCACCACCTCGAAGCCTTGAAGGGACTCGAGGAAGACCTCCCTCGGCCTCGGGAAGACAAGTCTCAGAAGGCCCTCATCGGTGGAGGCGGCCCATAAAACCCCTATAGGCGTCTCTATGCCCGTATAGTAGGCCCGTTCCATCCCTCAAACTTAAAGCCTAACAGTATTTAACCCTGGGGATGAGGGCTCGGCTGATCCTGGCATCTAGATCCGAGGCTAGAAGATGGCTTTTAAGGCGTCTGGGCATACCCTTCGAGGCTGTAGACCCAGGCGAGGTGGAGGAGGCCGTGGGGGAACCCAGGGAGATAGCCCTGGAGAATGCTAGGAGAAAGGCATTCAAGGTGGCTGAAACCCTTAGGGAGGGCCTCATCATCGGCGCCGACACCCTCATCATTCACGATAGCCGCATGATAGGCAAGTCTAGGAGCAGAAGAGAGGTGGTGGAGACCTTGAGGCTGCTGAGGGCCTCAAGCCATAGGGTTCTAACAGGCCTCGCCGTGGTGGATGCATCCTCCCGACGATTGGAGCAGGGAGTTGAGGAGACGATAGTCCACATGAGGAGGCTCAGCGACGAGGAGATAAGCCTCTACGCCTCCATCGGCGAATCCATCGGCAGAGCGGGAGGATACGCCATCCAGGGCCTAGGAGCTCTCCTCGTCGAGCGCATCGAGGGATGCTTCTACAACGCCGTCGGCCTCCCTCTAAGACTCCTAGACGAGCTCCTCAGACGCTTCGACGTCAGCCTACTGGAGCTGGCAGCAGGCTATAGGGAGCTCTAAAATCTATATAGATTAGATAAATTAACTTTTAATTCTGGAGTTTGAACCTCAATTAGATGGCTGAATCGAGGGTTGGAGCCGGTGTTTCTAGGGGATCCCAAGGCCCCCTTAGGAGTAGGCTCCTCCTCGTAGTGATGGTTGTCCTCGGCGTCTTCCTCTTCATCACCTCTCTGGAGGGGGTGAAGGCGAGCTTCAAGCTCATCTTCGCCGAGTGGCAGAGAGGCATCCTCACCATGGTGAATGCCCAGACGGCTCCTATAACGGGTTTGGCCATAGGGATATTGGGCACATCGTTGGTTCAGAGCAGCAGCGCCGTCGTTGCAGCCACCATGGTCTCTATGTCGGGGATGGTGGCCGGCGGCCTCCCCCTCATATCAGCCATAAGATTCGGAGTTCCCATAGTCCTGGGGGCGAATCTCGGAACGACGATCACGAATACGATCGTCGTCTTCGGCCTACGCAGGGGCATCACCGATGAAGAGTTCAGGTCGACGATACCTGGAGTCATCGTCGACGACGTCTATGAGGTCTTGACCATCACCATCTTCTTCGCCCTGGAGATCACCATGGGCCTCCTCAGCAGGATAGTCCTCGCCCTCGGCGACTTCTATAATAGGGTTCTGGGATTCCAGGGCCTCTTCTCAGCCTTCGAGAGAACCATCATCGACATCCTCATAAAGGAGCCGATAACGAATCCGACAACCAGGCTGGTGACGGGTCTTCTAGGCCAGAGAATAGGGGGAGTCCTGCTCTTCATCGTCTGGTTCCTCCTCATCGTCGCAGCCCTCAGCCTCATAGAGAAGGGGCTGGACAAGATCGTCGAGGCCGGATGGGAGGATAAGGTGACAGCCGCCTTCCAGAATCCCGTTAGGGGATTCCTCACGGGCTTCACGATCACATGGCTGGTGGGCAGCAGCTCAATAGGAACCAGCCTCGTCGTCCCCTTCCTAGCGACGAGGATCGTCGACCTGGAGAGAGCCTACCCATATCTCGTCGGATGCAACGTGGCGACAACCCTAGACCTATCGCAGATCTATGGCTACTTCGCCGGAGGCCTCGTCGGCATGATGCTGGGATCGGCTCACGTCATCCTAAACCTCCTAGCCTTCCTCATCTTCTTCATCTCACCGCTGAGGATCCTTCCCATCAGGATAGCGGAGGAGCTGGGAAGACGGATGATCAGGGGGCGCCACGCCGCGCTGGAGCTTCTCTTCTGGGTCATCCTCGTCTTCTTCATCTTCCCCATCCTCATAATCTACCTCTCATAGAGGCTAAGAGTAAAATAGGGGCTTCACACCCTATTGATGCGTGGTCACCCTAGGCAGAAAACGCCTATTGAGATGGTTCGCCGATAAACGGATGGAGACTGTTCTAAATATGGTGGAGGAACATCTAGAGCTGACGAGGAGGGCCGTCGAGGGGCTCTACAGGATGGTGGAGGCAGCCTCGGAGGGGAGGTTGCGCGAGAAGGAGAAGCTCTACAGAGAGGTATCGGAGATGGAGATGAAGGCTGACCGGCTGAGGAGGGAGATGGTGGAGGAGCTGACGAAGAGGGATATCTACCCCTCAGAGCGTGAAGACCTCATGGAGCTGGTGAGGGCTGTGGACTGGGTGGCTGACTGGGCCAGGGAGGCGGGTAGAATCCTCAGCATCATACCCTTTGAGAAGGCTCCGGAGGAGATGAGGAAGGCAGCTCAGGATATGTGTAAGGCGGATATAAACGGCGTCTCAGTTCTCTCCAAATGCGTGAAGACACTGCTTAGAGAGCCTGATAAGGCCTTAGAGCTGGCGAATGAGGTTGAGATGATAGAGGAGGATATCGACGAGCTCTACTCCATAGCCCGAAGACATCTAGCATCCCTCAGCTTCGAGAACTTCACCCCAGGGGCTCTGATACTGCTGAACATGTTCCTAGACGCCCTCGAGACCATAGCAGACTGGTGTGAGAACACAGCTGACATCGTCAGAGCCATAGCCGTCAGACTCCACTGAGATGAGGACTCAGAAGCTTTAACCCCTCCAAAGGATCCATGAGGCTCTGGAGTGGGGAGTCCCCTAGGAGGCTGAAACTTTCGAGGGTTTGGGTGAGGGGTGATCCATCCAGCTATCACACATAATAGCCAGGCCTACACAGGGGTAACTCAGATTTGTGGGTGGGGAGTCTCAACTTCACGCCTCTCCTCTATGTAGATGGCGAAGTCTGGGCAGATGACCTCGCAGAGTCGGCAGCCCACACATCGATGGGGCTGCTTAGCGATGGGTGGATGATACCCCCTCCTGTTGAGGGCGTCGCTGAAGTCCAAGACATCCCTGGGGCAGATGTCGATGCAGAAGCCGCAGCCCTTACATCGATCCCAGAGAACCTTCACTTCGAAGCCTCCACTCAACTCCAACACCTTCCGATCCCATAAAATTATTTAGAGTTATAGATATTCTCTCTCCCTGGTTTGTCTAGGAGGCTTGACGTCCTCACCGGCGTCCACTTCGTCCAGGGGGATATAGCCTGCGCTGAGGGAGCGATAGCAGCCGGATGCAGATTCTTCGCCGGCTATCCGATAACCCCCTCCAGCGAGATAGCTCAGCATATGGCCGTCAGGCTTCCACAGGTCGGCGGCATCTATCTCCAGATGGAGGATGAGATCGCATCGATAGCTGCCGTCATCGGGGCCTCCTGGGCCGGCCTCAAAGCGATGACGGCGACTTCAGGCCCAGGCTTCAGCCTTATGCAGGAGAATATAGGCTACGCCTACATGACGGAGACCCCCTGCGTCATCGTCGACGTGATGAGGGGTGGCCCCTCAACGGGTCAGCCCACCAAGCCTGGACAGCAGGATGTGATGCAGGCGAAGTGGGGGTCGCATGGGGACTATGAGGTGATAGCCCTCTCCCCAGCCTCGGTTCAGGAGATGTTCGACCTCACCATAGAGGCCTTCAACCTCTCCGAGACATATCGATGCCCCGTCATCCTCCTCGCCGACGAGGTGATCGGACATCTCAGGGAGAAGCTGATCATCCCAGAGGCCGAGGAGATAGAGGTTGTGGAGAGGCGTAGACCTGAGGATTTGGAGGGCTATAAGCCCTTCCAGCCAGGGGAGGATCTCGTCCCCCCCATGGCTAGGCTGGGTGAGGGCTTTAGGCTTTACATAACCGGCCTCACCCATGATGAGGCTGGGAGGCCCAGGGCCAGCAGCCCCGAGGCCCAGGGGAGGCTGGTGAGGAGGCTATGCGACAAGATCAGGTTGAATAGGCATAGGATCGTGAAGTTTGAGGAGCATTACCTGGAGGACGCCGAGATCGTCGTCATCGCCTATGGACTCCCCTATCGATCAGCCCTCCCAGCCGTTGAGGAGGCGAGGAGGAGGGGGATAAGGGCTGGAATCTACAGGCCTATAACCCTCTGGCCTCAGGCTGAGGAGAGGCTGAGGGAGATCGGGGAGAGGGCGCATAGGGTCATCGTCCTAGAGATGAATTATGGGCAGATGCTGAGGGAGTATCAACGATGGATAGACCCAGATCGCATAGTCTTCTCACCCAGCTTCGGGGAGGCCATCCCCACGCCGGAGGGGGTTCTAGGCCTGATAAAGAGGTGTATGAGATGACCCACCCCCTAGACAGATACCTACGTCCAGGGATGATACCCCACATCTGGTGCCCTGGATGTGGGAATGGCATCATCCTAAACGCCTTCCTCAGGGCCGTCGACGAGCTGGGACTTGATCAGGATGAGATCGTCGTCGTCTCAGGTATAGGGTGCATGGGGAGGGTCTCAGGCTACGTCAACATGGATGGCTTCCACACCACCCATGGCCGAGCCATACCCGTAGCCATAGGCATCAAGACGGCGAGGCCGGAGCTGAAGGTGGTCGTCATCTCAGGGGATGGAGACCTCTTCGCCATAGGGGGAAACCACTTCCTCCACGCCGCCAGGAGGAACGTAGACCTCTTAGTCATCTGCGCCAACAACTTCAACTATGGGATGACAGGCGGCCAGATGGGGCCTACGACGCCGTCTAAGGCCTACACAACGACGACGCCCTACGGGAACATAGAGCATCCATTAAACCTCGTCTACCTCGCAGCCTCCCTTGGAGCCGTCTATATAGCCAGATGGTGTGTCACCCACCCCCTACAGCTGAAGGAGTCCATCAAGAGGGGTTTAACCAAGAGGGGGTTCAGCTTCATAGAGGTGGTCACACCCTGCGTCACCGAGTATGGACGTAGAAACAGGATGGGCGAACCAAGGGAGTTTATGCGTAGATTGAGGGAGATATGCGTCATAAGGCGGGGCGTAGACCCCTCCGAGGCCGTGATAGAGGCCGACAGGATTATATGCGGCGAGTTCAGGGATGTGGATAAACCGGAGTTCACCCAGCTCCTATGGAATATGATCAGGGAGGTCAGCGAGAAGGCCTCCAGGGGTGAGATAGAGGTTGCGCTATGAAATCCTCATAGCGGGGAGAGGCGGCCAGGGAGTCGTCCTGGCAGGCGTCATCATCGGCTACGCAGCCATCATATCCGGGCTGAACGCAGCTCAGAGCCAATCCTACGGCCCAGAGGCGAGGGGGGGAAAGGTTAGATCCGAGGTCATCATATCAGACGGGCCAGTTGGATATCCGAAGGTGAGGAGGCCGAACCTCCTGGTAACCCTATCCCAGGAGGCCTATGAGGCCTATATAGACAGCCTCCAGGAGGGGGGCATCCTCATATACGATGAGGACTTGGTGAAGCCTGAGAGGGCTGGAAGGGCGGCTGGGAGATACCCGATTCCGGCGACGAGGATGGCTGAGGAGCTAGGCCTGAGGCTTTCAGCCAACATGATCATCCTAGGGGCGATAACATCCCTCTCAGGGGTTCTGAGGCCTGAGGCCGTCGAGGAGGCCATCAGGAGGAGGGTGAGGAGACATCTAGAGATCAACCTGAAGGCCTTCAGAATGGGCCTGGAATATGGGGAGAGGCTTAAGGGAGATTAGAGCATACCCATCCATCCCTACTTACCCATCGGGCGGAGACCCCTCCCCAGGAATCAATCCCATCATGGAAGCCCCACATACATCATGGAGACATCTCGCCAGGGCATGGAACCTAGATGGGGAAACTTCATAGAGGAACATGCCCGAACAGCAGTCAAGGCGCTGATCAAAGCCATAGAGATCGTCTATAAACACTGCCCAGGAAGCTGAGGTTAAAGCCACTTTAACCCATTAGATGGCTAAAGGTTAAAATCGCCCCCACTCCCTATTTCTAATGCCCGCCGAAGCCGACACCCATGTAGACGGACTCCCCCGAGGAGAACCCATGAGGGGTGGGTTACCCATACATGGGACAGGCGGGCAGGGCGGGCGTCAGAAACCTCGCATCCCAGAGAGCTCAGCTGAGGGGGGCGATGACCCCAGCTGTGAGGCTGAGGGTTTGTTGCGAGGGACAGGGGCGCCCGCCCTCAAACCTTATAGGTTCCTCAAAGCCTTTCGTTGATGGGATTCAGCCTTGGACCTGGAGAAGCGTTATGAGCTTTGCGCCCGAAACCTTCAGGAGATCATAACCCCAAGCGAGTTGAAGACATTGTTGGAGACGACTGAGCATCCAAAGGGCTATGTGGGCTTCGAGTGTTCAGGGCTGATGCATATAGGGACGGCGTTGGTCGTTGGCCGTAAGATGCTGGACTGGGTTGAGGCGGGCTTCAAATTCACAATCCTCCTCGCCGATTGGCACAGCTGGATCAACAACAAGCTGGGAGGCGTCATGGAGAATATCCGCGTCGGCGGGGAATACTTCAAGGACTGTTTTAAGGCTCTGGGCTTAACCGAGGATAGGGTGAGATACCTCTGGGCCTCGGAGCTTGTCGACGGCAGCGACTACTGGGCCATCGTCGTGAGGGTGATGAAGAACTCGACTCTGCGCAGGATTAAACGGGCGCTGCCCATCATGGGGCGAAGCCTCGACGTCGGAGACGTGGAGGCCGCCTGGCTGCTGTATCCAGCTATGCAGGCGAGCGACATCTTCGCCATGGACCTCGACTGCGCCTGCGGAGGAATGGATCAGAGGAAAGTTCACATGCTGGCACGGGATGTCGCCCCGAAGCTGGGATTCAAAACCCCCGTCTGCCTCCACTCGCCGCTGCTGCCAGGTCTCAGGGGTGAGGCCGTCTCAGGGGTCTTCGATGAGGATGAGGCCGTGAACAGGAGCATCAGAACTAAGATGTCTAAGAGCATAGCTCAGGGAGCCATCTGGGTCAACGATGAGCCTGACGTCATAAGGGAGAAGTATCGCATGGCCTACTGCCCGCCGAGGCAGGTGGAGGGGAACCCAGTCATGGAACACGCCCGCCTCATAGTCTTCCCCCACCTCGGAGTCCTCGACATAGATAGACCATCGAAGTATGGGGGACCCATAACAGTTGAGAGCTATGCTGAACTGGAGAAGCTATACACCAGCGGAGGACTCCACCCCCTCGACCTGAAGAACGCCGTCGCAGAGGCGGTCATCAAAATCCTCGAACCGGTAAGACGCTACTTCAAAAACCATCCAGAAAACCTGGAGAGGCTGAAGGAGCTTCAGATCACCCGATGAGTTCATCAGCCTTCTCCTCAACCTCATCGTAGATTAGTTTGGGGTCGGAGTATCTCCCCGCCAGCCGCTTGAAGGGATTCCTCCGCACCCTCACCCTCAAGGTCTCATCTTGAATCTCCCAGACTAATTCATCGCCCTCCTCTATCCCAAGGGCCCTTCTAATCTGAGCCGGTATTTGCGTCCTCCCTCCCCGATAAACCCTACTAACAGCCATCCCTTTTGAAGATGGGTTTGGGAAGAAAAGGGATGTGCCTATAGTCCTTCCCTCTCAGCCATGTATTCCAGCATCCACGCCAATCTGTTGCAGTATCCCCACTCGTTGTCATACCAGCCTACAACCTTGACGAGGCTGCCTATCGCCATGGTTGATAGGCCGTCTATCGTCACCGAATGCGGGTCGTGGATGAAGTCTGATGAGACGAGAGGCTCCTCAGTGTAGGCCAATATGCCTTTTAGGCTGCCCTCTGACGCCCTCCTATAGGCTTCATTCACCTCCTCGGCTGTGACCTCTCGGCTGAGCTGGGCTACGAGGTCTGTTATGGAGACATTTGAAACTGGAACCCTCATCGCCATGCCGTTCAGCCTGCCATCCAGCTCTGGGAGCACCAGGCCTATGGCCCTCGCAGCCCCCGTCGTTGTGGGGACTATGTTTATGGCTGCCGCCCTCGCCCTCCTTAGGTCTCTATGCTGCATGTCGAGGAGTCTCTGATTGTTTGTGTATGCATGTATCGTCGTCATCAGCCCCTGCTCAACGGTGAATTCGTCGTGGAGGACCTTCACCATAGGCGCCAGGCAGTTGGTGGTGCAGGATGCCAGGCTGACGACCCTATGCCTCTCGGGGTCGTAGGTCTCATGGTTTACACCTGGAACTATTGTGGCGTCAGCCCCCTTGCTGGGAGCCGTCACCAGAACCCGTTTAGCTCCGGCTTCGAGATGCCTGGCGGCATCCTCCCTCTTTGTGAATCTCCCAGTCGCCTCCACCACGGTGTGGACATCCAGCTCAGGCCAGGGGAGCTTTGAGGGTTCGGGCTGGGACAGCACCTTTATGGCCTTGCCGTCGACGATGATGCTATCCTCGGTGTATGAGACCTCGTTGGGGAGCCTACCGTGGACGCTGTCATATTTCAGTAGGTGGGCGAGGGTCTTGGCGTCGGTCAGGTCGTTTACGGCTACCACATCGATGTCATAGCCTCCCTCGATGATCGCCCTGAAGAGTATTCGGCCTATACGGCCGAATCCGTTTATACCTATGCGGATCGTCAAAGGACTCACCAGTTTTAGTGGGTTCGGTGATCGGATAAAGTGTTTGGGTCGGGAAGGTTTTTATTGCCTTGGGGAAGTTTTAAAACGGTGCGGAGGGCTCCTCACGCTCAAGGCGGGCGGAGTGGTCTTCAACTCTCATGGGGAAGCCTCCAAGGCTCCTAAAGCCATGGAGTCTACTCCCCCGCATATGGGTGTTAGGAGGTGAGTATCATGGTTCAGAAGGAGAAGCCTGGCGGAGTTAAGTATGTGATAGAAGCGAAGTTTGTGGTTGAGGGTGTAGTTGAGAAGCATGACGTCATAGGGGCCATCTTCGGCCAGACCGAGGGCCTATTCCCAAAGAAGCTGGAGCTGAGGGAGCTTCAGAAATCCGGTAAGATCGGTCGGATAGACATCATATTGAGGTCTGAGAAGGATAGGACGACGGGGAAGATCATCGTCCCCAGCAGCCTCGACAGG
>JAPDJB010000150.1 GCA_029259285.1 Candidatus Bathyarchaeota archaeon
CATACGCCCAACGAGGTCATCTCCCTCAGCGACTTGGAGAATGTGGCCAAGCTGATGGCTGAGACCCTGAAGGCGCTGCCCGAGAGCAACCTGAGGCATGTGGTAGAGGTCTATAGGAGGGGTTAACCCTCTTTTTTGCCCTGATCCTCTAGAATCCTCCTTATGGCCCTGAGCTCCTCCAGCATCTGCTCCTCAACGCTGCGCCTCTCCCTCCCAGTGAGGACTCCGATGCGCCTCAGGGCCTCATCCCTCAGCTCCACACCCCTCCCAGCGTCGATGTGGAGGAAGGAGACCTCCGCCCTGGCTCCAGCCTGCCCTCCGAGGGCTGCGGTGTGAAAATCCAGGTTCGCAAGGCCGAGGCGCCTCTGGAGGGGGCCCTGCCTCAGGAGGATGTCACTCACCCTATAGTAGGGGACTTGACTCTCCCTCCTCCACCAGACCCCCCTCCTACACCTGACGTAGTCCTCATCCAACTCGTAGGTGATGCTCTCATAGTATCTCTCAATCCAGTAGAGGATGAAGAGGGCTGTGATGAGCGTCGGGAGATAGACGACGGCGAGGATTAACCTCGGCCTAAGTAGGAGGAGGGGGATGCTCCAGCTTACGACTCCTAAGGCGACGACGATCAAGAGATACAGCCTATAAAGTGTCTTCATCTTAGGGCTTGGCCTAAGCCTCATACACATCGATGATGGGAGGTTCAGGGTGGCTCATAAAATCCTTTCGATCCCCTCTTCAACTCACCTGCCAATCTATGCGCCCACCTAACAGGTTCGGGAAGTCTATCACGTAGAGTTCTTAAGGCCAGCTCCACAGCCGTCTGAAGCGAAACCCTATGACCCACCGAGACATAGACCCCACGACCATTCCGCCTCAACACCGCTCCAACAACCCTATCCCCATGGATCAGCGGAGTCCAACCATCCCTCGGCTCACCTTCACGCCCCACGAGTCTTCGAGCTGCGATGCCTATCGTCGGCAGGTTCAGCTCGACGCCGACGTGGGTCGCCAGGCCGCAGCGCCTTGGATGGGCTAATCCATGGCCATTCACCATCAACACATCGAGGGCTGACACACCCCTAACAGCCTCCTCAACAGCCGGAGCCTCCCTAAAGGCGAGATAACCTGGAATATAGGGAAAGGAGACCTCCACAACGGCCTCGGAGGACTCGATGAGCCTCAAATCGGCATCCAGGACGACGCAGACAGCATAGGCCATGTCACCCCTATATGCGACGTCGGCGCCGCCGAGGAGCTCAGCCTTCTCAAAGTCGTCGAACTCCACAACTCTCGATGATAGCTCCATCTGCAGCCTCCTCAGGGCCTCAAGGGGTCGGGAGGACTCGAAGTCGCCGTAGGGGTTCTCAGCCCCAGCGTCGACGAGGCCCCTCGCCCACTGGAACTCCTCACGTCTCAAGGCCTCCAGGACGGCTCTCACGGCCCTGGCGTCTCCGAGGGCCTCAGCCAAAAGCCTCGGCGTCGTCACCCTCCCAGGGGGAATCTGCTCCAGAAGGCTTCTAAGCTCATCGTAGAAGTTTATGGTCATCGATAGGGGATTGCCCTCGACGCTTTAACGCCTTTCTCTCAGGGCTGCGAGGGCTATTAGGGCTGAGATGGCCGTGGCCGAAGCCTGTATGTAGAGGGGGAGCTGGAAGCATCTCCCGTAGAGGGCTCCGCCTATTAGGTTTCCAACAGCCCCTATGATGGAGCCTGGCTGAGCCCAGGGGGTTAGGCTCTGAACCACGCCGAGGGCTCCGAGGATGGCGTTTATCCTCCCCCTATGCTCCCTCGGCGAATAGTCGACGAAGAGGGCTTGACTTGCAGCCGTTGAGAGGCTGCTGGATACAGCGCCCACAATCCCTATGAGGAGGACGTGGAGGAAGCTTCTGCTATATATGAAGCCGAGGAGGATGAGGGGGTTGAGGATGAGGGAGATTAGAACGAGGCGGATCCGCCCCCATCTATCGGCCGCTATGGCGAAGGGAAAAACCAGGATGAGGGCGACAACCCTTATGGCCGTTGAGACCAATCCCCACTCAGCCTTAGATAGGCCTATGACATCCTCGGTCGCATAGTTGACCCAGAAGGGGCCTCCGACGGCCACTCCAAAGCTGAAGGAGGATGCAACGGCGATTAGCACCCATAGCTCCCTCGGCATAACCCTCAACGTCTCCCTCATCCCCCTCAGGGTGTCTCTGAGGATCGTCGACGCCTTGACGCTTCTCCTCGCCTCCGCTGGGAGGGTCTCCTTGAGGAGCAGTAGCCTAAGCGTTGAGGCTGTGAGGGAGGAGGCGAAGAGGAGGAGGTAGCCGAGCCTCAAGGCCCTAACGACGCCGACGTGGTCGATGTAGAGGCCCATCAAGTAGGGTGAGGCAAGGCCGAAGAGGGGTGGAATTATGCTGAGGAGGGCGTAGGCCTCAGCTCGATCCTCATCCCTCGTCGAGTCGGCTATGATGGCGTTGAAGGCGGGCCCCCTGAAGCCGATGGCTATGGAGGAGAGGATCGAAGAGGCGATGAGCCACCTCCAATCTGGGGCGAAGGCATTTATCAGGGCGCTGGAGGAGAGGACGAAGCTAAGCGTATAGACCATACGCTTACGCCCGAGGGCATCAGCCATATATCCGCCGAGGAGGAAGGGGACGACGCCGCAGAGGGAGCCGACAGCCGATATGAGGCCTATATCGAAGTATCCACCCCCAAGCCCCAGGACATAAAGCGGCCAGAAGGGCCAGACAAGCTGACCCATAAGGGTCCAGAGGCCGGAGGTGAAAGCCATCACGCCGACGTTACCCCTCAACAGCTCCCTATAGTTAGCCCTCATCCCGATGCGACTCCATCCTTCACGAGCCGAGTAGAAAAACCTATCGCTTAGACACCTTTAACAGCTAATCAAGGAAGAGATGAAGCTGATGATTGAGAAGGCTTCAAGCAATGATCTCAATAAAATACTTGATGTAATCAACATCAGCAACCGTGAAGCCTTCAGTAAAATCATTCCAAAGGAGTATTTCAAAAGCCCAATCTTAACAATTGAAGAACTTAAGCACGATTTTGAAGTCATGGAGTTCTATGTTTATCGATTGAATAGTGAAATAGTCGGCGTTGCAGCCCTCCATGTTGAATTCGAGGATTCAGGTAGGATTAGATGGGTTTATGTCCTACCAGAATATCAGAGGAGAGGCATCGGCACGGCTTTAATCAAGTTTATTCAGGATAGGGCTAAGAGAATTGGATTGAAAAGATTGTGGCTGATTACACCTGAGAGAGCTTATTGGGCGATCAACTTCTATAAGAAGCTGGGCTTTGAAATGAAGGATAGAATTGAGAGGCCCTGGGGATTTGATGCTGTAATGTATAAGGAATTAAAGTAAAATTACTTAGCTTTTCAAATATTCTTATGAGTGGATTTCTAGCTTTCGGTGTGAGAGGAAGCCATTTTTAAGTTTCGATCCTCCATCTCGTCCCCTTAGGTGTGTCCTCGAGGACTATGCCTACGCCCTGGAGCTCCTCCCTGATCCAGTCTGATAGGTCGTAGCGCCTCTCAGCCCTCAGCCTCTCCCTAACTTCAATCAAGACGGCTAAGGCCTTCTCGAGGAGCTCTGGGGTCTCAGCCCTCCGCTCCAATAGGCCGAGGGTGTTCAGCAGCCCCCTATAGGTTTCATAGCCTTTGAGGAGGACTCCCTTGTTTGGTCTTCCCTCCGCATAGGTGTTTAGGGTTCTGGACAGGGCGTGCAGCGCGTCGAGGGCGCCGTGGGCGTCGAGGTCATCATCCATCGAGGCCTCGAATCTCAGCCTGAGGGCCTTAACCTCCCTAAGGAATCGTTCCTCGTCGGCGCCGTAGCTGAGCTTCGCATCCGGCTGCCTGAGGGCGTCCTCAACGATGCTTAGGGTGTTCCCCAATCGTTTAACCGCTGCCTCAGCTCCCTCCATCACCTCATCTGTGTAGTCGATCTGGCGTCGATAGTGGGCTGAGAGATAGAAGTATCTCAGCGCATCTGGGCTATACTCCCGTAGGGCCTCGCCTATCCTTATGATGTTGCCGAGGCTCTTACTCATCTTCTCACCCCTGATCCTGAGGAAGGCGACGTGAAGCCAATATCTGACGAAGGGCTTACCGGTTAGCCCCTCACTCTGGGCGATCTCATTCTCATGATGCGGAAAGATCAGGTCTTCGCCTCCCATGTGTATGTCGAGGGTCTCTCCGAGATACTTCTGGGACATCACGCTGCACTCTATATGCCATCCAGGGCGTCCAGGCCCCCAGGGTGAATCGTAGTATATGCCTCTCTCCAGCTCCTCCGGAGTCGAACGCTTCCATAGGGCGAAGTCCTGTGGAGCCTCCTTATCATACTCATCGGCGAGCATCCTCTCAGTCTTACGCACCTTCGAGAGGTCGATGCGGCTCAGCTTACCATACCCTGGAAACTTGTCGATGTCATAGTATACGCCGTCCGATGCCACATAGGCCAATCCCTTCTTGAGCAGCCCCTCGATGAACTTGATCATGTCGTCGATATGCTCCGTCGCCTTTGGATAGAGGGTCGCCCGCTTGATGTTCATCCTATCCAGGCCCTGTAGGAAGACCCTCGTATAGCGCTCCGTGAACTCCTTTAGGGATACGCCCTCCCGACCCGAGTCCCTTATGGTCTTGTCGTCGATGTCGGTGATGTTCATCACATAGAAGACGTCGTATCCCCTATACTCCAGCCATCGGCGGACGATGTCACCCATGACGAAGACCCTGAAGTTCCCTATGTGGGGCTCGGCATACACCGTTGGGCCGCAGACATACATCCGAACCCTCCCAGGCTCCAGGGGGACGAAGGGCCTCTTCTCCCTGGTCAGGGTGTCATATAGCTTCAACAAGCCAGAACACCTCCACAAAGAACCTAACCAGGGCTGGGCTAATCGTCGAAGGCCGACATCTCAGCCTTGAAGGATACAACACAATATTCTCAGCCCTCCAGCCCAGCCGAATAAACATCCCACAGCAGAGATTTAAGCCTTTTCCGGAGACCTAAACTCCAAACTCTTAACTCCATGAGAGGGGAGTGTTACCTGGAGGTGTTCTGGTGTTCAGGCTTGAGGGGATCATGCCTCCGATGTTGACGCCCTTCGATGAACGTGAGGAGATCGATGAGGAGGCTCTGCGAAGCGAGGTTCGATACCTATTGGAGGTGGGCGTCCACGGCCTCGTCGTCTGCGGTAGCACCGGTGAGGGCTACTCGATGACCCCAGCGGAGGTGGGGAGGGTCACCGAGATCGTCAGAGATGAAGCCGGTAAGGATGTCCCCCTAATAACGGGGGTGATAGCCAACTCGGCCAACGTCGCAATAGCCCTCGGCCTCGCAGCCAAGGCCTCTGGAGCCGACGGCCTGATGGTTACGCCGGTTCACTACGTCTTCAAGCCGACGGATGAGGGGAACATCGACTACTATAGGCGTATAGCCGACGCTGTGGGTCTGCCCATAGTCATCTACAACGTCATACCCTGGAACACCATCTCCGTTGAGCTGGCTGTTAGACTCGTCGATGAGGTTGAGGCCATCAGGGGCGTAAAGCAGAGCGGCGGCGACATCCACGGCCTCGCAGACATGATCAAAGCCTTAGGGCATCGAATACCCATAATGTCAGCCCTCGACGACGTGCTGCTCGCCAGCTTCATCCTCGGCGCCAGAGGAGCCATAGCAGCCATCTGCACCATCGCCCCAGAGCTATGCCTCGACCTATGGGAGGCAGCGAAAGACGGAGACCTGAAGAGGGGTGTGGAACTCCATGAACGGTTGTTGCCCATCTGGAGAGCCGTGGGGAAAGGAGACATGCCAGCGAGGGCCAAGGAGGCGTTGAGAATGCTGGGCCGAAAAGCCGGAAGGGCGAGGAGTCCACTGATCCCCATCGGCGAGGAGGCTAGGCGGGAGATAGAGGCGGCCCTGAAGGAGGCTGGGCTACTCTAACCCTTTTTCCTCCATGGAGGAGCCTTTTAGGGCGTGGGTGTATTATTGGTTGGGTTAGTTGATGGAGATCGTTAGGGTTCTCTCCATGGCCGTTGAGTTCGGCTGGGAGGTTGATGTGGGAGGTTGAGAGGAAGGGCATAGACCCTGAGAGGATGAGGGGCTTAAACCCCTCAGGGAGCTCCTTGAATCCGAGGAGATTCTCCTCGCATATCTCTACGGCAGCAGAGCCAGGGGAGACGCCGCTAAGGATTTCAGACATCGATACGAGGCCCACATCACAATAGAATACCTAGACCTAAACGACCTAATGGACATCTACCTCTCAAGAGCGATGAAGAAAAGTTAGGGAAATAGGATTAGAGGATAAAAAGGGTGGTTTTTAGCTTGGTGGTGTCCAGTCTGGTCTTGGGAAGACTGCCTCCCTCTGGGCTCCAGCCATAGGCCAGACGAGGTAGGCTTCACCCTCGATAACCTGGTAGACGACGGCTCCACCATAGGCGTTGTCCCCAACCTCATCGAACTCTATTCGACCAGTCGGGTAGAGGTCGGCGGCCGGCCCAGAGGTGATCTCAACGGCCATGAAGGCCTCTCTTAGATGGTCTGGGTCTAGGGTCTCATCCTCTGGGAACATCTCCCCGTAGAGTTCCAGGGCCTCCTTTATCGTCCAGAGGCTGTAGGAGACTATGCCCCCTGCCTCTGTGGGCTTCTTCCCATAGCGCTTCTCGAACTCCGAGACGAACCAGTTGTTGTAGGCCGTGTTCCTCGCCCAGGAGTAGCTGTAGGTCTGCGTTATATACTCAACCGTCTCGCCGCCTGACTCTATGGACTCTGGGTCTGCGAATCCACAGGCGCCCTGACCTGCGATGAACATCGGCTTCCACCCTAGGTCGTGAACAGCCTTTGCGAAGAGGAGGGCGTCGCCGAAGTAGGGGTGGATGATGACGATGTCGATCTCCTCCTCCATCAGCTTGCTGACTACCGGCGTCATATCCGCGATGTCCCAGGGATACTCGATGTGATCTACGACGTTCATGCCTAGCGTCGCAGCCCTCTCCATCGCCGCCAGGGCTCCGAGCTTACCGAAGATGGAGTCCTCGTTGAGGACGGCGATCCTGACGGTGCCTGGGTCTATTCCAGCTCTCCGCAGCATCTCATAGACGAAGTTGACATTCGTCACGGCGTGCGCCGAGTTCTTCGGGCAGGCCCTGAAGATGTAGTCGCCCTGCTCGGTTAGATAGTCGACGAGGGCGTCGGCGACTACGATGACCTTCGCAGGCTCGGTGATGTCGAGCATGCCTCCCGTATGCCTGCTGATGTAGGCTCCAACGATTATGGGAACCTTCTCCACGTGGACTAGCCTCTCAGCCGCCAATTTTGCGCCGTCGACGGTGCTCTTGCTATCCTCGACGACGAGCTTGAGCTTCGCACCCTTCAGGTTGACTATGCCACCCCTATTGTTTATGTCTTCGATGATGAGTTCAGCCGCCTGCTTCGCCTCGGTTCCGAAGACTGCGTAGCCCCCTGTGAGGGGCTCGACGAGGCCGATCTTGATCTCCTTCAACGTGAACTTCTCACCAGGCGTCGGGGCCTTCGTCAGCTCGGCCACCGTTCCCGTGATCTCCCCCATCTGCTCCGAGAGGACTTCCATCCCCTCCATTACATCGCTGAAGCCCGAGGAGACATCCTCGGAGAGGGCTGAGACCTCCTCCATGACCTTTACAGCCATCGATACGGCCTTCGAGGCCGTGTTGATGGCGACGGCTGAGACGGCGATGTTGACGATGAGGAGGATTATGACGACGATATCTATCGGAGTTATTCTCCTCTCGGTCATAGCTATCTCCAAAATATAAGTTATAGTTGGGAATATAAATCTCTGATCTAGGCTCTGGAAAGATTTTATTTATATAGGAGCCTATCTCTCGTTTGAATGTTATCTCCAACCCTGCTGCTCCAGAACCTCATCTTCGGAGTCCTCCTGGGTAGCATATATGCCCTCGCAGCCATAGGGCTTTCACTCATCTTCGGCGTCGTAAACCTCACAAACTTCGCCCATGGAGACTTCATAATGCTGGCGATGTACATCTCCTACTTCTTAGGGGTCTCCCTTAAGCTCGACCCCATATTGACGCCCATCATAGGTTTCCCCGTCTTCTTCCTCCTCGGCATAGCCGTCTACCTCGCCATCTTCCACAAGATCATAAGGGCTCCACCCCTATCGCAGATCGCCGTCACCGTCGGCCTCCTGGTGCTGCTGAGGAACTTCGCCCTCGCCGTCTGGCATGCAGAGCCTAAGAGCATACCCAGAACCCTACTTGGATACTCCTATCGACTGGGTTCGATCCTCATACCGGCGGATAGGCTGACGGGTATGCTCATCAGCATAGCCACCTTCCTCATCCTCCACCTCTTCCTCACCAAGACCAAAACCGGCATAGCCATGAGGGCGCTGGCCGACAACCTCGACTCAGCAGCTCTCATGGGCGTCAACGTCAGAAACCTCAACATGTTGACCTGCGCCCTCGGAATAGGCATCGTAGCCCTCGCAGGCGGCATCCTCCTAACCTTCCAGCCCGTAAACCCCATGACCGGCCTCATATATGGGCTACTCACTTGGTCTATCGTCGCCATGGCAGGCCTGGGAGGGGTTTCAGGGATACTGCTCTCAGGCATCATCTTCGGCCTAGCCGACGCCTTCACAGCCGCCTTCTGGGATCCGAGGGCTAGGGAGATCACCATCTACATCCTCTTCATCCTCCTCCTCTGGTTCAGGCCTAAAGGCCTCTTCGGGAGGCGATGACATGGATCGAAGGCTCATACTGACGCCTTTGATAAGCCTTGGCGTCCTCTCCCTCGTCCCACCCCTCCTAGGCTTCAACAACTACTACCTCCTCCTCGCCAGCCTCATACTGCTGTACACGACGATGGTGAGCGCCTGGAACATCATAGGGGGATTCGCAGGGCAGGTGGATCTCGCAGCCGGAGCCTACCATGGGATAGGGATCTTCGTCACGGGCCTCCTCTTCATCTTCTATAGGGTGACACCTCTGATCGGCATCTTCCTCGGAGGACTCGTCGCAGCCCTTCTGGCCGTCGCCATAGGCTACCCAACTTTCAGATTCGGCCTCAGGGAGGTCTGGTATGCCCTCTCCTCCCTCGCCCTGGTCGTCATCCTCTATAAGCTCTTCCTAGTCTGGGAGAGCGTCGGCGGAACCATAGAGAGATACCTCCCAAAAGTCGGCTTCTCCTGGTTCTATTTGATGTTTCCAGGCAACTACCTCTACTACTACCTCATGTCAGCCCTCCTCCTCGTCGCCACCATAGTCGTCAATATAAGGATCAGGTATAGCAAGCTGGGCTACTACCTCCTAGCCATAAGGGAGAATGAGGAGGCAGCCGAGATGCTCGGCATAGATGTCAGGAGATACAAGCTCTACGCATTGATGATCTACAGCTTCATCGTCGGCCTGACAGGGGGGATATTCGTATTGATGCTCGGATACGTCCATCCAGTCCTCTTCGACTCTTGGATCAGCATCCAGACCGCCATCCTAGGAATCGTCGGCGGCCTAGGCTCCATAGCTGGAGGCCCGATAATCGCAGTTATACTCCTCGCCATAGCGGAATATCTAAGGGTGAGATTCGGAGGCTACATACCAGGGCTGCACCAGATACTCTTCGCCATAATCCTCATGCTCATAGTCCTCTTCAAGCCAGGGGGAATAGGCGAATGGCTTGACAGCCTATGGCATAGGATCACAGCTAGGAGGGGGATGGAGGTTGCCTAAACCAATACTGGAGGTCAGAGGGGTAACAAAGAGGTTTGGAGGTCTCACAGCCCTCAATAGGGTCTCCTTCAACGTCGAGGAGGGCGCCATAATAGGCATCATAGGGCCAAACGGAGCTGGGAAGACGACGCTCTTCAACGTCATCACAGGCTTCCTAAAACCGGAGGAGGGGAAAGTCATCTACGATGGACACACCGTAACGGGATTGCCGCCGCATAGAATCGCAAGGATGGGCGTAGCGAGAACCTTCCAGATAGTCAAGCCCTTCCCAGAGCTGACCGTCGAGGAGGCCGTGAGGGTTGGAGCCTACCTCAAAGCCGAGGATGAGGGGGAGGTGAACAACATCGTCGACGACGTCCTGGAGTTCGTAGGCATAGAACACCTGAGAGACCGATATGGGAAGGAGCTCAACCTCATACAGCTGAAGCTCACGGAGATCGCCAGGGCCCTGGCGACAAGGCCGAGGCTGCTCCTCGTCGACGAGGCAGTCGCAGGATTGACGCCAGGGGAGATAGATAACATCATAGAGATGGTGCATCGAATCAACAGGGAACGAAACATAACCGTCTGCCTCATAGAGCACATAATGAGATTTATCATGAGGGTCTCAGAGCGCATCATTGTACTGCATCACGGCGAGAAGATCTTTGAGGGCAAACCCGAGGAGGCTTATGAGGATGAGGCCGTAATAAAGGCCTACCTGGGGGAGAGACGAATATGAGTCTGAGGGTTGAGGAGCTGAACGTAGCCTATGGGAAGGTTCAGGTTCTCTGGGATGTCAGCTTCAAGGTTGAGGGGGGAAGCCTAGTCTCCATCATAGGGCCAAACGGAGCTGGGAAGACGACGCTCATAAAAACCATAAGCGGACTGTTGAGACCCCTAAGCGGCAAAATCCTCTTCGAAGACCAGGACATAACGGGGAGACCACCCCACACCATCAAGAAGCTCGGCATATCAACAGTCCCAGAGGGCCGAGGACTATTCCCAAACCTCACAGTAAAGGAGAACCTAATAATGGGAAGCTACACAATAAAGGATCAACAACGAATAGAGAAGACCTTCAAATTCATTCACCAACTCTTCCCAATCCTCAGCGAACGTGAACAGCAACTCGCAGGCTCCCTCAGCGGCGGCGAAGCCCAGATGCTCTCCATAGCCAGAGCCCTGATGAGCGAGCCGAAGATGCTCCTCTTCGACGAACCCAGCCTCGGTCTCGCACCCATGATCGTAGAAAAGATCTTCGAAGTCATAAAGACGCTCAAACAACGAGGCATAACCATACTCCTCGTCGAACAGCACGTCCAACACGCCCTCGAACTCGCAGACTACGCCTACATCCTCGAAAACGGAAGAATAGTCCTAGAGGGCAGAGGAGAAGAACTCCTCGAAAACCCACACCTGAAGAAGCACTACCTCGGCCTCTAAGCAGACACCCCTAAAAAGGGAGCAATTAAAAGCAGGCTCCCCCAAAACTAAACCGAGGGCCATGATCAAAACCCTAGAGCTGAAAAACTTCAGAGGCATCAAAGAGGGTAAAATAGAGCTGGCGCCAATGACCATACTCATCGGCCCAAACAACTCGGGCAAGACAACGATCCTCGAAGCCCTATACCTAGCACCAAACCCCTTCAGAAAGGCACCATATGGAGTTCAAAGAGCTATAGGAATAATCCACGAGTTTCACCAGACTCTAGAGAGTAGGGGATACCTATTCCTCTTAAGAAACTATACATCAAATGAAGCAAAAATAAAATGCGATGGATATACGCTCACTTTCACCAAAGAAAATAATTGGATTCATGTGAACACTAATAAGGCACCTAGAATGAATGAAAATGTTTCTCCAATTAAACTTGGAATTATAGAGGGGAAAGAAACTGTGAAATTCACCTTGGGTAAACTTGGAGTATATACTGATGATGTTAGTGTTGTGTCAGATAAATCATTAATATGGAATGTATTGTTTTTCAGTTCCAATCTTAGACAGAGGGCTTTTG